>NZ_LJHZ01000023.1:0-10429 GCF_001296055.1 Novosphingobium sp. AAP93 | reverse complement strand
GCGCACGTTCATCATGGCGATTGCCGGGCAGAGCGAGGAGGCCGAGGGCATTGCCAAGGCGACGATGCCCGCCGATCTCGCCGCCGCGATTTCGCCCTATCTGCGCTACATGCCGCGCCTGACCCCCGCGCAGCAGGCCGCCGCCGCCAATCTCGGCCGCTTCCCGCGCGCCGCGGACATCGGCCGTGATGATCCGCAGATCGTGCAATATGCGCTCGCCCATCCCCGCGCGCAGCGGGTCGATGCCGCGCTCGTGCCGCAGGGCGAGGCGCTGGGCGCGCGCGGCCGCGATGACCGGTCGAAGCGCCGCCGTCCGGGCAAGGAAGACAAGCAGCAGACGGCGCTTGCCGCAGCATCGCCGGCTCCGGCCCAGCCACTGCTCGTCAGATCCGCGCCACTGCCGCCGCCGCCACCTCCCACGTCGGCGCAACCGGCCCTCACTGCGCCCTGGGGGCTGCAACCGGGCAGCCGCACCGCCGCCGCGCCGCAGCAGGGCTCGCCCGCCGGACAGACGCAAGTGGCACCGACGCAGACCACACCGGCGCGGCCCACGGTCCTGTCAAAGCTCGACGTGCCCCCCGGCACCCCGCTTTCGCCGCCGCCGGTCCCGCGCCCTGTAACGCCGCCGCCGTCTGCTTCGCCAACATCGGTCGCTCCGGCAACCACGCCGCCGCAGCCGCAAGTGGCCACGCCAGCGCCGCCGCCGAGCGCTCCTGCGCAAGTGCAAGTGGCGGCCTCTGCGCCAGCAGGCACGCCTGCCGCGATCGGCCCCCAACTTGCGCTGGCATCGACCCAGCCGACACCGGCAACACCGCCGACTCCTGCACCCGCCACGGTCCTCCCCCCGGCGCCTTCCGCCGTGCCGCCGCCGGTTGTGGCACCGTCCACGCCGACCCCGCCTCCGGCGCCATCGGCCAGTTCCGCGCCGGCCGATTTCCGCAGCATGTTCGACGGCTTCAAGGCGCCCGAGCAGGAAGCAGCCGCCGCCAGCAGCGACGCGGTCGATCTCGCGCGGATCGAGGCGATGCGCGAGACGGCGCGCGCCGCCGCGGCCGCCAAGGCCAAGGAGCGCGCGGCCAGGGACCGCGGCGCGCGGCCCGACGGCCCGACCGCCGTCTCGCGCACCAGCGATCAGGACGAGGCCGAGCCCACCGTCACACGCGGCGGCAAGGAGAAGGCTGCCAGGGAAGACGCCGCGAAGGATGCCAAGGCCAAATCGGCCAAGGACAAGCTCGCGCTCGGTACCGACTGCTTGGAGCCTGCGGGCAAGGGCAAATCAGGGAAGAGCAAGGCCTCACCCGCGAAAGCCAAGGCGACCGCGAAGTCCAAGGGCAAATCGGGCAAGGCTGACACGCAGTGCCCGCCCGAGAATGCCAAGTCCGCCAAGAGCAAGGCGGCCAAGGCCGAGCTCCAGCACCCCAGCCGGATCTGGGTGCAGGTCCTCACCGGTTCCAACCGCCCGGCGATGGGCAAGGAGTGGCAGCGCCTTGCCGGCAGCTCTGCCGCGCTGCGTGGGCGCAAGCCTTCGATCACGCCGTGGCGTAGCAATTATCGTTTGCTGACAGGGCCTTTCGCCAGCGACGCGGAAGCGCAGGCGTTCGTCGAGAAGCTGCGCAGCCAGGGCGTCAGCAGCTATCAGTGGACCAGCCCGGCGGGCCAGGCGGTCGACGGTCTCGGCGCGAAGTAGGGTTTGTGAAGGGGCGGGGCTCTGCACCGCTTCTCCACAGCTTATGAACAGACTAGTAAAGTTTTGCCCAGCCCCGCGCGGGGCTCCGATTGCCGTCAAGAGCCCTCTCCGCGATGGCTCGCATCTGTCCAGTCCGGACACCGAGGAACACGCGATGCGCACCGGCCATGAAGACAGCGAACGCGATGATGCGGCGCCCGTCGATATGCTCGCCTCGCTGTTCGAGGCACGCGGATGGCCCTGCGAATTCGTCTCGGATGACGAGATCCACGGCGAAATCCAGGGCAGCTGGGCCAGCTACCAGCTCCGCTGCATCTGGCGCAGCGAGGACCATGTCCTCCAGATTCTCTGCCTCCCCGATATCCGCGTCGCCGAGGACAAGCGCGGCGCGATGTTCGAGATCATGGCGCTGATCAACGAGCAGGTCTGGCTCGGCCACTTCGATATCTGGTCCAACGGCTCGGTGCTGCTTTACCGCCACGGCCTGATGCTGGGCGACGACGGCCTGCTCAGCCTCGTCCAGGCACAGACCGCGATCGAAGCGGCGGTCGACGAATGCGACCGCTTCTACCCGGCCTTCCAGTTCCTCCTCTGGGGCGCCAAGAGCCCCGCCGAAGCCCTCGCCAGCGCCCTGATCGACGCCGCCGGCGAGGCCTGATCTCCCTTCCCGCTTGCGGGAGGGCGTATCAGATTCTCCCCTCCCGCTTGCGGGAGGGGCTGGGGGAGGGCATGTGCCATTGCACAACCTTCAAGCGAGACGCCCAGTGACCTTCTCCCTTCTCCAATTCGGCTGCGGCAACATGGGCGGCGCCATGCTCGCCGGCTGGCTGGCGGCCGGGTTCGATCCCGCCGCGTTCACGGTGGTCGATCCGCTGCTCGCCGAAGCGCCCACCGGCGTATCCCTGCTGCGCGAAGCCTCCGCCGAAGCGGCCCCCGCCGATGTCGTCCTGCTCGGCTTCAAGCCGCAACAATTCGCCGCGTCCGCCCGCGCCATCGCCCCGCATGTGGGGGAGGGGACGCTGCTGCTCTCGATCCTCGCCGGTGTCGATGTGGCCACCTTGCGCGCCGCCTTTCCGCAGGCCGCGGCCATCGTGCGCGTCATGCCCAATCTCGCCGCCGCGATCGGCAAGTCGCCCATTGCGCTCTACGGCGCGGCGGAAGGGCCCTTGCGCGAACGGACCGAAGCGTTGATGGCCCCGCTCGGCCCGGCCGAATGGCTCGCCGAGGAAGCCGCGATGGACATTGTCACCGCGCTTGCCGGTTCCGGTCCTGCGTTCGTCTACCGCTTCATCGATGCGCTGGCGGAAGGCGCCGCCGCGCTCGGCCTGCCACGCGTCCAGGCGGACCGGCTCGCGCTGGCAATGGTCGAGGGCGCCTCTGCGCTTGCTGCGGCCTCGCCCCACGCGCCCGGAGAACTCGCGCGCCGCGTCGCCAGCCCCGGCGGGACGACCGAAGCCGGGCTCAAGGTCCTCGATGCCGACCAGCATCTCGCCGCGCTCGTCACGGCCACCTTGCGCGCCGCGCGCGACCGCAGTGCAGAGCTCACCGAAGCCGCACGAAGATAGGGACGGTCCCTATTTTTCCGGATGCGGGCCAAAACCGGACCTTATTACGCTTTGATACATTCCGTTATGGCCCGGAAGCTTGAATTGGTAAGGGTTTGGGGCGATATTGGAAGCACTCGGTTCATCCCGGGCCGAAACGGAGTTAGGTACGTCATGGCAAACTGGAATGACCCCCAGCCTTCTGGCTGGAGCCCGGCAGGCTTCGGCGCTGCGGCGGGTCTCGCCGGGCGCGGCGCCGCGTATGATGCGGGTCTGCGCCGCTACATGCTGTCGATCTACAACTACATGGCCTCGGGCGTGCTGCTTTCGGGCATCGTCGCGCTGCTGTTCGCCACCTCCGGCATGGCCGAGGCGGTGTTCGGCACCCCGCTGCGCTGGCTGGTCGCGCTCGCCCCGCTCGCCATCGTCATGGTGATGAGCTTCGGGGTGAACCGCATCTCGACCACCACGATGCAGGCGCTGTTCTGGGCCTTCAGCGTGCTGATGGGCATTTCGCTCTCGGCGATCTTCGCGGTCTACACCGGCCCGTCGATCGCGGCGACGTTCTTCGCCACCGCGGGCGCCTTCGCTGGCCTGAGCCTCTACGGCTACACCACCACGAAGAGCCTGTCGGGCCTCGGCACGTTCCTGATCATGGGCCTCGTGGGCATCCTGATCGCCAGCCTGATCAACATCTTCCTGCAGTCGCCGGGCCTTGCCTGGGGCATCAGCTTCCTCGGCGTGCTCATCTTCGCAGGCCTCACCGCGTATGACACGCAGAAGCTGAAGGAAATGTACAGCCAGGTCGCGGGCACCGATTTCGCGGGCAAGATGATCGTGCTCGGCGCGCTCACGCTCTACCTCGATTTCGTGAACATGTTCACGTTCCTGCTGCAGTTCATGGGCGACCGTCGTTAATCTTTGGCGCCGCTGATCTGAAGCACGCTGCTTCACGTTAACGTGCCCGGCGGGCCTTCCGGCTCGCCGGGCATTTTCTTTGCGCGTCGGGCCGGTTAGAGCGCAGGATAAACAGAACCGGGGGGACCCTCTCGCATGCTTCGTACTTCGCGCCCGGCGGCGCCTGTCTTCCAGAACATTGCCCGTTTCCTCCCCGCCGCCGTGCTCGCGGCCGCACTGGCAAGTTGCGCCGCGCCGCCGCCCCCGCCGCCGCCGCCCCCGCCGCCGCCACCCAAGCCCTACATCCCGCCGCCGCCCAAGCCCAAGCCCCCCGCCGGGGCGAGCGGCAACCTCGTCATCCCGCCGCTCGATCCCAGCGGCCTGCGGCAGTCGGTGAACCGGGGCATCTCGTCCACCCAGATGCTGTGGAACCTGCGCTCGGCGCTCAACGTCGCCGCGCTCAATTGCAGCGATCCCAAGCATGCCGAGATCCTGCCGCGTTACAGGGCGTTCCTGAAAAACTACAACGCGACGCTCGCGGCGACGAACCGCAAGGTCGATGACGAGTTCAAGGCCCGCTACGGCGCGAAATTCACCGCCCCGCGCGAGGCCTACATGACCTCGGTCTACAACCACTTCGCGCTGCCGCCGATGATGAACGAGTTCTGCAACGCGGCGCTTGCCGTCACCAGCGATCTCGATGCGATCACGCCGCCTGCGCCCCCCGCGCCGCCCCGCAAGAAGGGCGCCAAGGCGGTCCCGGCGAAAGTGCCGACACTCAAGCCCGCCGAGCTTGAAGCCTTCGCCATGCGCAGCCTGCCCAACATCGAAGTGGTCTACGACGATTTCTACCGCCGCTACGAACAGTACCAGCGCGATCTCGCCGAATGGAACGCCAAGTACGGCCCGCCAGCGGCGTCTGCGGCTGCGAGTGGGACGCCCTGAGAGATCGTCCATAACCAACGAGAGGGTGGAGGCATCAACGCTTCGCCCGCATTTTGCTCTTGGCAAGCGCCGCCCCGGTGGGCTAAGGGCCGCGCTCCCGGCAGGGCAGCTTCGTGCTGGCAGGCCGGAGGATACTGGGAACGGGGCCGTAGCTCAGCTGGGAGAGCGCGTCGTTCGCAATGACGAGGTCAGGGGTTCGATCCCCCTCGGCTCCACCAGTATGCCGTAAATTGGCCCTGAACGGCCTGCGATCCTTCGACAAGCTCAGGATGAGCGGTCGATGGACTTCACCCCACACCCGCTCAGCCTGAGCTTGTCGAAGGCCGCGCTCTTCGATAGCTCCATTCCATGCATTTTCTCGACCAGGCCAAGATCTTCATCCGCTCCGGCGCGGGCGGGCCCGGTGCGGTCAGCTTCCGGCGCGAGAAGTACGTGCAGTATGGCGGCCCCGATGGCGGCGACGGCGGCAAGGGCGGCGACATCATTTTCGAGGCGGTCACCGGCCTCAACACCCTGATCGACTTTCGCTACACCCAGCACTTCCGCGCTCCCCGCGGCGGCGGCGGGGCGGGCAAGAACCGCACCGGGGCGGCAGGCGACGATCTCGTCATCAAGGTCCCCGTCGGCACGCAGGTGATCGATGGCGAGGACGGCGAGACGGTGCTGCTCGATCTTACCGAACCCGGCCAGCGCGAAGTCCTGCTGCGCGGCGGCGACGGCGGGCGCGGCAACCTGTCTTACAAGACCTCGACCAACCGCGCCCCGCGCCAGTTCGGCCCCGGCTGGCCGGCGCAGGAAATGTACGTCTGGCTGCGGCTCAAGCTCTTGGCGGATGTCGGCCTTGTCGGCCTGCCCAATGCGGGCAAGTCCACCTTCATCAACCAGATCACCAACACCAAGGCCAAGGTGGGAGACTACGCCTTCACCACCTTGCGCCCGCAGCTCGGCGTCGTGCGCTACCGCAACCGCGAATTCGTGCTGGCCGATATCCCCGGCCTGATCGCGGGCGCCGCCGAAGGGGCCGGGGTGGGCGACCGCTTCCTCGGCCACATCGAGCGCTGCCGGGTGCTGATCCACCTGATCGACATCAATGGCACCGATCCCGCCGAGGCGCTGCATATCGTGCAGGACGAGCTCGAGGCCTACGGCGGCGGGCTCGACGAAAAGCCGCGCCTGATCGCGCTCAACAAGATCGACACCGTCGACGCCGAACTCGTCAGCGCCTTCCGCGCCGAACTGCGCGCAGCGGGCGCGCGCCGCGTGTTCCCGATCTCGGGCGCCACCGGCAAGGGCATGAACGCCCTGCTCGATGCCGTGCTCGAACACCTCCCTGCCGCCACTGCCACCGAACGCCCGGATGGCGAGGTCGAGGACATCGAAGACCAGAAGCCCTGGTCGCCGATCTGAGGGGCTTCACCCTCAACCCCTTCCCGCGCCGCAGCATTTCCCCTAAGCGGCTCGCACCATGTCGATCGCCAGACCTGCACTTGAACGCCTCGCCCAGCTGACGGATGCCGCCGAAACCCCGCGCCTTGTTCTGAAGGTCGGCTCGGCGCTGCTCGTCGGCAAGGATGGCGAGCCGCGCCGGGCCTGGCTCACCCTGCTGGTGGCGGAAATCGCCGCTGCCCGGGCGCGCGGGCAGGATGTCATCGTCGTGTCCTCCGGCGCGATTGCACTGGGCGCCCGCAAGCTTGGCCTCGCGCGCGGCGGCAGGGGCAGCCTTGCCGATGCGCAGGCCGCTGCCGCAGTCGGCCAGATCGCGCTTGCGGGCCTCTGGGCCGAACTCCTCGCTGCGCATGGCCTGATCGCCGCGCAGGTTCTGCTAACGCTTGAAGACCTTGAGGACCGCCGCCGCTACCTCAATGTCACCGCCACGCTGGGCACCTTGCTGGCGTCTGGCGCGGTGCCGGTGATCAACGAGAACGACACCGTCGCCACCGAGGAAATCCGCTTCGGCGACAACGACCGGCTGGCCGCCCGCGTCGGTCAGGCGGCGGGGGCGAGCGCGGTGCTGCTGCTTTCCGATATCGACGGACTTTATGACCGCGATCCCCGCCTCGAAGGCGCGGTGCGCATTCCTGTGGTGCGCGGTGTGACGCCGGAAATCCATGCCATGGCGACGGGTGGTTCCTCTTCCGGCCTCGGCTCGGGCGGCATGACCTCCAAGTTGCAGGCTGCCGAGATCGCGGGCCTTGCCGGCATCGCGCTTGCGATCATCGATGGCCGCCCCGAAAGCCCGATTGCCGCCGCGCTCGGAGAGGAACGCGGCACGCTGTTCTGCCCGCCCGGCAAGGCGCGCGCGCGCAAGGCGTGGCTTGGCGGCAAGTTGCGCATGAAGGGCGCGGTCGCGGTCGATGCCGGTGCCGCCGCAGCCCTCGCACGCGGCTCGAGCCTGCTCGCGGCGGGCGTCACGGCGGTTGAAGGCACGTTCCTGCGCGGGGATGCTATCGCCGTGCTCGGTCCGGACGGCACCGTCCTCGCGCGCGGCCTCAGCGAGTATGACGCGGCGGAATGTGCGGCGCTGATGGGCCATCCATCCGCCGAGCATGAAGCGCTGCTCGGCTATGCCCCGCGCTCGGCGCTGATCCACCGCGACCAGTTGGTGATGCTGTGACGGACGGTCAGCTTGTCGCGGTCACGGGCGCGACCGGTTTCGTCGGGCAGGCCGTGCTCATGGCCACGGGCCGGAAGCAGATCGAAGTCCGCGCGCTCACCCGGCGCAAGCAGCGCCTGCGCGGCGGGGTCGAATGGATCGACGGCGATCTTGGCGACAAGGCCGCCCTCAAGCGCCTGATGGAAGGCGCCAGCGCGGTGATCCACATCGCCGGTGTGGTCAACGCGCCCGATCCGGCGGGGTTCGAGGAAGGCAATGTCCAGGGCACCCTGCGCGTGATCGAGGCGGCGCATGACATGGGCGTCGCGCGCCTGATCCACGTCTCCTCGCTCGCCGCGCGTGAGCCGCAGCTCTCGGTCTACGGCGCATCCAAGCTGCGCGGCGAACGGCTGGTGCGCGCTTCCGGGCTCGATTGGACGGTGGTGCGCCCGCCTGCCGTGTTCGGCCCGCGCGACACCGAGATGCTGGAGCTTTTCCGCCTTGCGCAGCGCGGCGTGGTGCCGCTGCCGCCGCCGGGGCGCCTTTCGGTGATCCATGTGGTGGACCTTGCCGAACTGCTGCTCGCGCTGCTCCCCAGCAGCGAGGAAACCACGCATCAGGTGTTCGAACCCGACGACGGCGAACCCGGCGGCTGGACCCATGTCAGCCTTGCCCACGCCATCGGCGCCGCCGTGCGCGAGAAGCCGATCCGCCCGCTCTCGCTCTCGCCGGGGGTGGTCAAGCTTGCCGCGCGCGCCGACCGCATGGTGCGCGGCAAGAAGGCCAAGCTGACGCCCGACCGCGCCAGCTATATCTGCCATCCGGACTGGACGGTGAGCGAGGGCGCGCAGCCGCCTGCATCGCTCTGGCGCCCACGCATCGATACGCGCGAGGGGCTCCACGCCACCGCCGCGTGGTACCGTGAGGCGGGCTGGCTGAAATAGCGGCTCAGGCCGGCTCGACCAAACCCGCCAGCCGCGCCGCGACCATCCCCTGCAGCGGCAGCCGCGCCTTCATCCGCACCGCGAGCAGCGCCGTGCCGCTGACCTTCCTCTGCACGAACAGCGTATCCATCGGCGGCAGGTGCCAGGTGTCGCGGTCCTGCGCCACCGGCTCGCCGAAATCGCGCAGTTTCGCCACGAAGCTGCGGTCGGCAAAATCGAAGATATCGTCCTTGTTCACATGCTCGAGGATCACCCCGATCACGCCCTCGAACGCCTTGCCGTGCCGCGCCATCTGTTCTTCGGAGGCAAACCCCACTTCGCAGATGCGCCGCTTCAGTTCCGCCGGATCGCCATTGAGGCCCGCCTGCATCATCCGCGCATAGGCGGCGCGGGTCTCATCGGGAACCGCGCGCGCCGCGCCGAAATCGAGCAGCACGACTTTCCCCGTATCGGGTTGCCAGCGATAGTTCGCGAAGTTCGGATCGGTCTGCATGAAGCCGAACACGAACAGTTCGCGCAGCACCAGATCGAGCATCGCGCCCATCACCCGGTCGCGCACGTCCTGCGGCGCTTCGGCCAGCGTGTCGATCGGGCGCGAGGCGATGAAGTCCATCGTCAGCACGCTCGGCCCGGTCAGTTCCTCTACCGGCGCGGGGACCACGAATTGCTCCTCGCCCGCGAGCATCGCGCCATAGCGGCGCATCTGCTCGGCCTCGCGCAAGTAGTCGGCTTCCTCGTGCAACTGGCGCTTGGCCTCGACCAGCAGCGGCGAAATATCAAGCGTCTTGGGCAGCAGGCCCGAAACGCGCAGCAGCGTCGCGACATTGTCGATATCGGCGTCGATGCTGGCGGCGATGCCCGGATACTGCACTTTCACCGCCACTGTGCGCCCATCGTGCAGCACCGCGCGGTGGACCTGCCCGATGGAAGCCGCCGCAATCGGCGTCGCCTCGAAGCGGGCGAACTTGCGCCGCCAGTCCGGCCCCCAGCTGGCCGCGAGCACGGTCTGCAACTGCTTGGGCAGCATGAAGTGCGCGGCATCGCGCAGCCGGGCCAGAATGGCCGTCAGCTCTGCCGGAAGCAGATCGCCGGCATCGAGCGAGATCATCTGCCCCAGCTTCATCGCCGCCCCGCGCAGCCGCGAAAGCTGCTCGGTCACGCGCGTGGCGTTGGCGGGGGTGAGCAGCAGATCGGCCATCTGCGGCCGCTCCCCGCGTGCGATCCGCTTGGCCCCTTCCGCGATCACTCCGCCCGCGACGCCGCCCGCCAGCTGGCCGAACGCAGAGAAGCGCCCAAGGCGGCTGGTGGGAACTTTCCGGTAGCGGTCTTCGCTCAACGCATGATCCTCTGAAGGGCAGGACGAACCCGCAAAAACCGCACATAGGCCCATTCGAGCGCTGAGAGCACTAAGGGAATCCGCGCCAGCACGCCAAGCGGACGCAGCAGCGGGATCGCCCGCCACATTGCCGCAAAAGCCGCTGCGCCATCGAGCAGCACGCCATCCTCGCGCGCATGGAGCCGTGCCAGCAGCAGCGTACGGTCACGCGGGCAGGTGGCTTGCGTCTGGCTCACATCGACAAACTCGATCCGCCGCGCCCGGTCCAGCCGCCGCATAAGCGCAATCTCGCGCGTGCAGAGCGGGCAGGCGCCGTCATACCAGACGGTGAGGGGGGCAGGGGACATGCCATGCGCCTAGGCCTTGGGGCGAGGGCGCGGCAAGGTGCTCATTGGTGAGCCTATGAGCAGCCAAACCCTGATCCGTTCGTGTCGAGCGAAGTCGAGACACCAAGCGCCGCGCTCGGTGTCTCGACTTCGCTCG
>NZ_LJHZ01000022.1:0-14717 GCF_001296055.1 Novosphingobium sp. AAP93 | reverse complement strand
CGAGCGAAGTCGAGACACAGTGCGCGGTGTCTCGACTTCGCTCGACACGAACGGCTCTTTCAGATGGATATCGCCGTGAGCCTTGAAGACGAATACCGCGCCGATCCCGAAGTGACGCAGTGGCAGGGACGTTTCATTGGCGCCAAGACACGCGGCCGCTGGGAATACGTCTCCCGCGCCCGGGGGATCAAGGCGGCGGTGATCCTGGCGATCACGCCGGAGGATGAGGTCGTGCTGGTCGAGCAGTTCCGCATTCCGCTGGGCAAGCCCTGCGTCGAACTGCCCGCCGGCCTGATCGGCGACGATGATGGCGGCGAAGGCGAGCTTGCGGCCACGGCGGCGATCCGCGAGCTGGAGGAAGAGACCGGCTACCGCGCGGGCCGCACGGAAAACCTCGGCGAATACTATTCCAGCCCCGGCATGGTCAGCGAGAGCTTCACGCTGTTTCGCGCCTACGACCTGGAACGCGTCGGCCCGGGCGGCGGGGTCGAGGGCGAAGGGATCACCGTGCTGCATGTGCCGCGCCGCGAGTTGCCGCAGTTTCTCGATGCGAAGCGCGCAGCCGGTTATGGCATCGACGTCCGCCTCCTCCTCCTGCTAAGCCCCTTCTGGTTCAAGGAATAAGAAAGAGAGAGGATTGGGGCGAGATGGGCAGAGTTGCGGGCAAGCTGGCTTTGGTGACGGGCGCGGCGCAGGGTCTGGGTGCGGCACATTCCGCGTTGCTGGCACGGGAAGGCGCCAAGGTGCTGCTGACCGACATCAACGGCGAAGGCGCCGCCGCGCAGGCCGAGGCGATCAACGCCGAACTGGGCGCCGGAACAGCCTTTGCCATGCGCCACGATGTGACTTCGGAAGCCGACTGGGATGCGGCCATCGCCATGGCGGCGGACAAGCTCGGCGGGCTGTCGGTCCTCGTCAACAATGCCGGTGTCGGCGTGCGCGGCGATATCGAGACGTGCACGCTGGAGGAATGGCACCGCGGCTTTGCGATCAACGTCGATTCGGTGTTCCTCGGCTGCCAGAAGGCGCTGCCGCTCTTGAAGGACAACCAGCCCGGCTCGATCATCAACATCAGCTCGATCGCCGGGCTGATCGCCTCGCACACGATGCCCGGCTACAATGCCAGCAAGGCGGCGGTGTGGATGCTGACCAAGTCGGTCGCGCTCTACTGCGCCAAGCGCGGGTGGGACATCCGCTGCAATTCGGTGCACCCGACCTTCGTCGACACCCCGATTCTCGATGGCATCAGCAAGAATGCCGGGATCGAAAAGGACGTCGTCATGGGCAAGCTCGCCCGCCAGATCCCGCTGGGCCGGGTGGGCGAACCCAACGAGATCGCCAATGGCGTGCTCTATCTGGCGAGCGACGAGAGCCGCTTCATGACCGGCGCGGAGCTCAAGCTGGACGGCGGCATCTCGGCGATGTGAGCGGGCCCTCGCCGGGCCTTCGCCGATGATCGACTCATCATGATTGATTGGCCCGTCTTCCTCCTCATCCTGTTTGCGGCTTCGCTGCACGCAAGCTGGAACGCGTTCCTCAAGGGGAGCGGCGATACGCTGCTTTCCACCACGCTCGTCATGGGCGGCGCGGCGCTGATTGCGGCGGTCGCGCTGCCATTCCTGCCCGCGCCGGCACCCGCAAGCTGGCCCTATCTTGCCACTTCGACATTGCTGCAGGTGGGGTATCTGGGCTTGCTGGTGCGGGTTTATCGCACGGTGGACATGAGCCTGGCCTATCCACTGATGCGGGGGTGTGCGCCGCTGGCAGTGGCGCTGGTCAGCCATTTCTGGCTGGGGGAAGCGGTGCCGTTCCTTGCCTGGATCGGCGTCGGCACCATCTGCCTCGGCATTCTGGCCATGACTCTGGGCGCGCGCGGATCGTTGAAGCCGGCCGGGCTGGCGGCGGCGCTGACCAATGCCGCGATCATCGCCGGCTACACCTTGCTTGATGGCACCGGCGCGCGCGCCTCGGGTTCGCCCACGGCCTACACGCTGTGGCTTTCGCTGCTGACGGGACTCGCCATGGCCGTGTGGACGATCCGCGCGCGCGGGGGCGCGGCGCTGGGCTATCTGCGCCAGAACTGGCCCATCGGGCTGTTCGGCGGGCTCGGCACGATCGTCTCGTACTCCATCGCGCTCTGGGCGATGACGATGGCGCCGATCGCGATGGTTGCGGCGCTGCGCGAGACCTCGATCCTGTTCGCGACGGCGATCTCGGCACTGGTGCTGCGCGAACGGGTCGGCCCGGCGCGGATTGCGGCGGCGGTGATCATCGCCTGCGGAGCGATGCTGCTCAGGCTGGCATAGCAAACCCCCGCCGCCATGCGGCGACGGGGGCTGCGTGTCACGTCAAAGGATCAGGCGTTCGGGTTCGGCGCGAAGGCGCAGATCTTGTTGCCGTCGGTATCGCGCAGATAAGCGCCGTACTGCTTGCCCGGCGCGTTCTCGCGCACGCCCGGAGGGCCTTCGCAGGTGCCGCCGTTGGCAAGGCCCGCGGCGTGGAAGGCATCGACTTCAGCAAAAGTCTTGGCAGCAAAGCCCTGCGTGAAGCCGTTGGACGGGGTGTGCGGCTCACCATTCAGGGGCGTGCGGATCATCAATGCGCCGGCGGCGGAGGGGAACACGGTGCCAATCGGCAGCGGCACGGCCTGATGGCCGAGCGCGCCCATCACCGCAGTGTAGAACGCGCGCGACTTTTCGATATCGTTGGTGCCGAGGACGGTATGAGTGAACATCGATAACCCCCTGATTTAGAACACGACGACCGAGCGGATCGACTTGCCCGCGTGCATCAGGTCAAACGCGGTGTTGATTTCCTCGAGGCCCATGACGTGGGTGATCATCGGATCGATCTCGATCTTGCCCTGCATGTACATGTCGACGATCTTGGGCACGTCGGTGCGGCCCTTGGCGCCGCCGAACGCGGTGCCGCGCCAGTTGCGCCCCGTGACCAGCTGGAACGGACGCGTGGCGATTTCCTTGCCCGCCTCGGCGACGCCGATGATGATCGAGGTGCCCCAGCCGCGGTGGCAGGCTTCGAGCGCGATGCGCATCACTTCGGTGTTGCCGGTCGCGTCGAAGGTGTAGTCCGCGCCGCCGTCGGTCATCGCGACGATCTTCGCGACGACGTCCTCGCGGCTCATGCCCTTCGAGTTGAGGAAGTCGGTCATGCCGAACTTGCGGCCCCATTCCTCGCGGTCGGGATTGATGTCGACGCCGATGATCTTGTTCGCGCCGGCCAGCCGCGCGCCCTGGATCACGTTGAGGCCGATGCCGCCGAGCCCGAAGATCACGACATTGTCGCCCACCTGCACCTTCGCGGTGTTGATCACCGCGCCGACGCCCGTGGTGACGCCGCAGCCGATGTAGCACGAGGTCTGGAAAGGCGCGTCCTCGCGGATCTTGGCGACCGCGATTTCCGGCAGCACGGTGAAGTTCGAGAAGGTGCTGCAGCCCATGTAATGGAACACGGTCTGGCCCTTGTAGCTGAAGCGGCTGGTGCCGTCCGGCATCAGGCCCTTGCCCTGCGTGGCGCGGATCGCGGTGCACAGGTTGGTCTTGCCCGAGAGGCAGCTTTTGCACTGGCGGCATTCGGGCGTGTAGAGCGGGATCACGTGATCGCCGGGCTTGACCGAGGTGACGCCCGCGCCCACTTCGCGCACGATGCCGGCGCCTTCGTGGCCGAGAACCGAGGGGAAGATGCCCTCGCTGTCGAAACCGTCAAGCGTGTAGGCATCTGTGTGGCAGATGCCGGTCGCCATGATCTCGACCAGTACTTCACCCGCCTTGGGGCCTTCAAGGTCAAGCTCGACGATTTCGAGAGGCTTCTTGGCTTCAAACGCAACGGCGGCGCGGGTCTTCATGGGTGTATCCTCCCCCAGGGAAAAAGTCTGCAATGCCGATAGGCAAAGCGGGCCAAGTGTTCAATCGGGTTCGCGGCTCAATCAGCCTCTCTTAAGGCAAGCATGAGCATAAGCGCTGCGGCCATGACCGAACCGCATGCCATGATCGCCGAGACGGAGAACAGGCTGAGCCCGCCGGCGGTAAACAGCGTGCCCGCCAGAATCGGCGAGCCCGCCGAACCGATGCGTCCCGCACCAATCGCAAAACCGGTGCCGGTGGCGCGGACATGCGCGGGGAAGCCATGGGCAAAGGCGCTGTAGAAGCCGACAATCGCGGCATTGGTGGCAAAGCCGGTGCAGAACACCGCGAACTTCCAGCCGGAGAGTGTCGTCTCTGCGCCGCCGAGGCCGAACACGACAACCGCCGCCGCGCCGAGCAGGAGCATTGCGATCGTCGGCCACTTGATCCCGAAGCGATGCATCAGGAAGCCGAACAGGCCGCCTCCGGTCGCGCCGCCGATATTGGCCCACACGAGGACGCTGGCGGCCTGCGGTGCAGCAAAGCCGAAGTCCGCGACGATCTTGGGCGACCACTTGAGGATATAGTAGAAGGTGATCGCGTGGAGCGAGTATCCCACGGTGAGGATCATCGTCGTGCCGATGAGGCCCGGCTTCAGGATATCGAGCAGGCTGGCCCCGGCCTTGCGCTCGTCGACCGGAGGAAGGTCCGCGATACCCGGCAGGCTGAGCTTGGCCATCGAGGCGTTGATCCGCGCCAGCGCACCCTCCGGGCGGCGGGCCAGCAGATAGGCCGGGGTTTCGGGCACGAAGAACCAGATCAGCGGGATGAACACCACGGTGGCAATCGCGCCGAACTCGAACACCACGCGCCAGTCGCCGGTCTTGAGCAGCATGGCGGCAATCGTCCCGCCGATGGTCGCGCCCAGGGGATAGCCGATGACCATCAGCGACATGGCGAGGCTGCGGCCCTTGGCGCTCGAAAGTTCCGCCGTCACCGCATTGATCGCCGCCAGCATGCCGCCGATGCCGAGCCCGGTAACGAAACGCCACAGGCCGAGGATCTGGGGATTTTGTGCCGTAGTGGCGAGCCACATACCGCCCGCCATGACGACAAGGCAGCCGAGCATCGTCGGCCGCCGGCCCAGCTTGTCCGCCACGCCGCCGAGCAGGATCGAGCCGACGCCCATGCCGACCAGTTCCATCGCCAGCACGACGCCCAGCGCATCGCGCGCAATGCCCCATTCCTTGGCAATTCCGGGCGCGGCAAAGGCGCTGGAGAGCACGTCGAACCCGTCAAGCGCATTGAGCGCGATCATCAGCACGACGGCGATCCACTGCGCCGCGCTCATCGGCGTTTGGCGAATGATCTCGCGCGGATCATTGGTCATTTCATTCTCCCCGAGGACATTGCTGTCCGATTATGTCTTCGTCACCCTGGACTTGATCCGGGGTCCCGCTTCTTGCCATTTCCCCAACCGCTCATGCTGAGCTTGTCGAAGCATCATGCCCGGCGGTCGCGCCAGCACCCTTCGACAGGCTCAGGGTGAGCGGAGTGGTGTGCAAGTCAGCAAGCAAATGCGTCTTCACTCATGGATCCGCGAAAGCAGTTCGATCAGCTGGCGCACTTCCTTGTCGGTGAAGCGGCTCTTCACCCAGGCCTCGTGCTCGCCGATGGCCTGCTTGGCACGCGCCAGCATCGCCTTGCCCGGCTCTTCGAGAAACAGCGCCTGTTTGCGCCCGTCCTTGTCCGAGCGGTCACGCCGCAGGAAGTGCTTGGCCTGCAGCCGGTTGATGATCGCCATGGTGGTGGCGCGGTCCATGCGCAGGCGCTGCGCGAGGTCGGTCTGCGCGATGCCGGGATGGTCATCGACCAGCCACAGCACCGAGACCTGCTTCTGCGTGAGATCGAGATCGGCGAAGGTCTCGGTGAAGTGGCGCAGGCAGGCCCCATGCGCGAGGCGGATGTGAAAGCCCAGAATGTCCTTGATCGCGCCGATGTCGGCATCGCCCTCGGGCGGCGGCGGTGCTGTCACTGCGTCGGCAAACTTGTCCTTGATCAATGCCGCATCCCCGTTTGTGGCACTAGTTGCGCCTTGCCTATTCGTTAGCAACACTTACAATCAAACCCCAAGCGAAAATGCGCGAAGAGAGGACCCGACCATGGCCCAATTCCCCTCAAGCCCAAGCTTCACCGGGTTCAACACACCCTCGCGGATCGAGGCGGACATTGCCGACCTCGCGCACGAAGGCACGATCCCCCAAGAGCTAAACGGCGCGTTCTTCCGCGTCCAGCCCGACCCGCAATTTCCACCGCGTCTGGGCGACGATATCGCCTTCAACGGCGATGGCATGATCACGCGTTTCCACATCCATGATGGTCAGGTCGATTTCTGCCAGCGCTGGGCGAAGACCGACAAGTGGAAGCTGGAGAACGCCGCGGGCAAGGCGCTGTTCGGTGCCTACCGCAATCCGCTGACCGACGACGAGGCGGTGAAAGGCGAGGTCCGCGGCACCGCCAACACCAATGCCTTCGTCTTCGGCGGCAAGCTCTGGGCGCTCAAGGAAGACAGCCCCGGCCTCGTCATGGACCCGGCGACCATGGAAACCCATGGCTACGAGACGTTCGGCGGCAAGATGACCGGACAGACCTTCACCGCCCACCCCAAGGTCGATCCGAAGACCGGCAACATGGTCGCCATCGGCTATGCCGCCAGCGGCCTTTGCACCGACGATGTGACCTACATGGAAGTCAGCCCCGAGGGCGAGCTGGTGCGCGAAGTGTGGTTCAAGGCGCCCTACTACTGCATGATGCACGATTTCGGGATCACCGAGGATTACCTCGTGCTCCATATCGTGCCCTCGATCGGCAGCTGGGAGCGGCTCGAGGCGGGCCTCCCCCACTTCGGCTTCGACACCACGATGCCGGTGTACCTCGGCATCATCCCCCGCCGGGACGGGGTGACGGACGCGGATATCCGCTGGTTCAAGCGCGGCAACTGCTTCGCCAGCCACGTCCTCAATGCCTGGCAAGAAGGTACGAAAATCCACTTCGTCACCTGCGAGGCGAAGAACAACATGTTCCCCTTCTTCCCGGACGTCCACGGCGCGCCGTTCAACGGGATGGAGGCGATGAGCTATCCCACCGACTGGGTGGTCGACATGGCGAGCAACGGCGAGGATTTCGCGGAGATCGTGAAGCTCTCCGACTCGATGGGCGAGTTTCCGCGCATCGACGACCGCTTCACCGGGCAGAAGACGCGCCACGGCTGGTTCCTCGAAATGGACGTGCGCCGCCCGGTCGAGCTGAAAGGCGGCAGCGCGGGCGGGCTCATCATGAACTGCCTGTTCCACAAGGACCTGGAGACCGGCGCGGAGCAGCACTGGTGGTGCGGCCCCGTCTCGAGCCTGCAGGAACCCTGCTTCGTGCCCCGCCGCAAGGACGCGCCCGAAGGTGACGGCTGGATCCTGCAAGTCTGCAACCGGCTGGAAGAACACCGCAGCGACCTCCTGATCTTTGACGCGCTGGACATCGCCAAGGGCCCGGTCGCCACGGTGCAGATCCCCATCCGTCTGCGCTTCGGCCTCCATGGCAACTGGGCCGATGCGGCCGAAATCGGCCTTGCCGCCTGAAAGGGCTTTTCCCCTGCTCCGGCCATTGCTATTACACATAACAATAATCGGAGAGAGGAAGTCTGATGTCCTTGCGTCTTTGGCATGCCGTTCTGGCTGCGAGTGTTGCCTTGTCCCCCTTGGCCGCGGCGGCGCAGAGCGCGCCCGCAGGTCCCTCCCCCGCCGTCATTGCGATGCGCGAGCAGTGGCTCAATCCGGCGGTCAACAGCTTCACTTTCCGCGACACAGACAAGGTCTTCGAAAGCCGCGCCGTGCCGCGTTCCGGCCCGGTCTGGCCGCTGGAACAAGGCGCCAAGCTCGCCATGCCTGCGCACAGCACCGGCAGCATGGTGATGGGCTACGATGGCTGGGCGGATCGCACCTTCACCAACGCGCTCCTGGTGATGAAGGATGGCAAAGTGGTCTTCGAGGACTACCGCAACAGATCCGATGCGACCACGCACTTCATCTCGTTCTCGATGGCCAAGACGATCACCGCGCTGCTCGTGGGCATCGCGCTCGATGAACACAAGATCCGCTCGCTGGACGACAAGGCGGGCGACTACGTGCCTGAACTCAAGGCGGGCGGCTACGGCGATGCCACGATCCGCCAGATCCTCCAGATGCGCTCGGGCGTCGACTACGAGGAGCGTTACGATTTCGGCGAGCATCCCAGCCTTGCCGCGACGATCCACATGAACGCGATCGTGCGCAACAAGATGCGCTTTGCCGATCCGGCCGTAACCATCGGCAAGAAGACCGTGCCCGGCAGCACCTTCAACTACGCCACGCTCGATACCGCCGTGCTGGGGTGGATTCTGGAGCGCGCCACCGGCGAGAAGCTGGAGACCTACACCGCCAGCCACTTGTGGGGGCCGCTCGGCGCCGAAGCAGGCGGTTTCTGGCTGGCCGACGGCCCGCAGGGCACGGGCCGTGCGCTCAACGGCATGGGCTACAACGCAGTGCTGCGCGATTTTGCCCGCCTCGGCCAGATGATGCTCGACGGCGGCAAGGCAAACGGCAAGCAGGTGATTCCCGTGGGCTGGGTGGGACAAATGACCACGATGATCCCCTTCCCTGCCGTCTATGGCCGCAAGGCGGAGTTCGAGGGTTATGGCTACCAGACCTGGCAGGTCGACAAGGAGCCCGGCGCCTACAGCGCGGTCGGGCTGGCGGGGCAGTTCATCTATGTCCACCCGACCACGCGGACGGTGATTGTGAAGCTGAGCTACAATCCGCCGGTAGAGCCGGAATGGCTGACGGGCGAAGTGCTGAGCTACTTCCACGCCATCGCCAATGCGCCTGCGCCGAAGTGATGGCGCGCTTGCCGATGCCGCGCTATGGCGGCGCGCATGGCAAGAAAGCACAACAAGGGCGGCTGGCGCGACGATGATGAGGACGAGGCCGCGGAGGCCCCGCCCCCGCCGCCCTGCTGGCTCTGCGGCCGCCCTTGCGGCGAGACGGTGGTGTGGCACCACCCGATCCCCAAGAGCCGCGGCGGGCGCGAGACGGTGCCGATGCACCCGATCTGCCAGAACACGCTGATCGCGAACTTCACCAATTCCGAACTGCAGCGCGCGGGGATGGATGTGGATCAGCTGCTGGCAAACCCCACGATCCGCAAGTTCGTCGACTGGGTGGCGAACAAGGACCCCGACTTCAACGCGAGCATCGCGAAGAAGGGGCGTTGATGAGCACGCACTCCCTCGTTTCCGCATTCTACGGCCGGGTGTGGAATGCCGGCGAACGCGGCGCGCTCGACGATCTGGTCACCGACGACTTCCATTTCCAGGGCTCGCTCGGTGCCCCGGTGATCGGCCGCGATGCGTTCTGGGGCATGGTCAGCTTCGTGCGCGGGGCGCTTTCGGATTACCACTGCACGATTGTCGATTGCGTCACCGAAGAGGGCAAGGCGTTTGCCCGGATGTGCTTTGCCGGCACGCACACCGCGCCGTTCCGCGGGGTGGAGCCCACCGGCCAGCGGGTGGAGTGGCAGGGCGCGGCACTGTTTGAATTCGCCGGTGATCGGATCGGCGCGCTTTGGGTGCTGAGCGATACGGCTGCGCTGGATGCCGCGCTCGCGGGGTGAAAGCTGACGGCTCAGCTTTCCGCCCGCGCCAGCAACCCCTGCTCATCCCGCTCCGCCCGCCGCGCGATCAGCAGCAGCAGCACCGCGATCGGCACTGCCACCCACTGGATGGTCATCATCGCGAGGCGCAGGTTGCCGGTCGCATCGGAGAGCAGCCCGACCACGTAGGGGCCGATGCCGAGGCCGAGGATCGTCATGATCAGGAGGTAGAGGCTCGAGGTCAGCCCGCGCATGCGGGGCAGCACCTGCTCGTACATGATCGCGTAGAGCGGCGGCAGCCAGCCGGTCAGGATGAAGCTGTAGGGGACGAAGCGCCAGAAGAAGGTCTCGGCATCAGGCGCCGAATAGACCCAGACCGACAGCAGCGGCGATGCCAGCATGGCGAAGGCGGCTACGGCGGCGCGGCCCGAGCCGGGATAGCGCTTCTGCAGCCAGTCCGAGAGCGGGCCCCACAGCAGCGGGCCGACCACGCCGAGGCCCGCCGACAGGAAGCCGAACTTCAGCGCCGTCTCGCCCAGCGAGAGATGGTAGGTGCGGATCAGGAAGGTGGGGTTGAACGCCATCATCCCGTAGTTGATCACCGATTGCAGCGTGCCGACGGCCATGCACATCATCACCGTGGGCGAACCGCGGATCACCCGGCTCGCCTGCGGGTCGGAGAGGCTGACGCTCTGTACGAGGTTGACGATCACGATAAGGCCGAGGCCGATCACCGCCCATTGCAGCGCGTGCGGGTTGATCACCACGCTGCCGAAAACCAGCGGGGGGCGGGGCGAGATCGCAGTGCAAACCGTGGTGAGGACCACCATCGCCGCGATGATCAGCCCGATCATGCCAAGGTTGCGCGCGATCATCGCCGCCCCGGCCTTGCGGGCGCGCATCACGAGGAGGTGGAAGCCCGGCGTCACCGCGCCGAGCATTTCGGCGCTGGCGGCAAACGGGCGCGGATCAGGCGGCGTCGCGATGCCGTCCATCACCCCGCGCTCGGGCTCGCGCAACGTCCACAGGAAAGCCGCAAGCACGAAGCCGGGCGCCGCCGCGACAAGGAACGCGAACTGCCAGCCCCTGAGCGCCGTACCCGGATGCGCGACATCCCACCAGTTTGCTGCGAGCCCGCCAAGGATGAGCGAACCGCCAAGCCCGAGCGCAATCGCGGAGGCCATGACCGCCATCACGAACCCGCGCTGCTGCCGGGGCCAGTAATCATAGAGCAGCGAAGTGCCGGCGGGAGACGTCGCCGCCTCGCCGATCCCGACGCCAAGGCGCGAGAGGGCGAGCATGGCAAAGCTGGTCGTCAGCCCCGCCAGCCCCGTCGCGGCAGACCAGAACAGCAGGCTGATCGCGAGCAGCTTCGTGCGCACCCAGCCATCGGACAGCCGCCCTACCGGCAGCGAAAACAGCGCGTAAAACAGCGCGAAAACGGTGCCATAAAGCAGCCCCATCTCGGCATCGCCGACGCCGAGGTCCTTCTTGATCGCAGGCGCGAGGATCGCGAGGATCTGCCGGTCGAGCAGGCTCATCGCCTGCGTCAGCGCGATGAGCACAAGCGCATAGCGCCCGCCCTTGGCCACGACGGTCGGCAGGCTGGGCGCGTTCAAGCCAGCGCCGCCGCGATCGTCTCGGCGATCGGTGTCGTTGGCCGCCCGATCAGGCGCGACAGCGTGTGACTGTCATCGAACAGTTGGTCGTGGCTGGTCTCGAAGCTCCAGTCGGCAAACATCGTGGCGAGCCAGCCGGGAAGGCCGGCCCCTTCGAGCGCGGCGGCATATTCGGCCGGGCTCATGTCGACATAGGCGACCGGCTTTCCGGAAATGCGCGCCACATGCGCGGCGAGGTCCGCCATAGTGAAGGCCTGATCGCCTGCCAGTTCGTGCACATCGCCCGCCGCGCCCTCCACCAGCGCCACCACCGCCGCTGCCGCATAATCCGCGCGGCTGGCTGAGCAGATCCGCCCCGCGCCAGCTGCGCCGATGATCGCACCCTGCGCGATCGAGGCAGCCAGCGAGCCGGTGTAGTTCTCGTTGTACCAGCCGTTGCGCAGCAGGATATGGGGCACGCCACTTGCGCTCAGCGCCACCTCGGTTTCGCGGTGCTCGTCCGCGAGGCCGATGGTCGAGGTGGGTGCATGGAGCACCGACGTATAGACAATCAGGCCCACGCCCGCCGCCTTGGCAGCATCGATCGCGGCGCGATGCTGCGGCCCGCGCTTGCCGACTTCGTTGGCCGAAATGAGCAGCAACCGCTCGACGCCGTCCAGCGCTGCGGGATCGGCCGCATCATAGTCGAACGCGCGCACCGAAACGCCCGAGGCTGCCGCGCCAGCCAGCTTGGCCGGCGTGCGCACGAGCGCCACCACCTGGTCCGCCCCGACCTTCTCCACCAGATCCGCCAGCACCAGTTGTCCAAGCTGACCCGAAGCTCCTGCAATCGCGTACATACCCGTCTCCTGCGTTCAGAGTTTGAACCAGCGCTCGGCGTTGGTCTGGAAGAACTTCTTCTTGGTCTCGAGGTTCATGTCCATCGCATCCATCGCGCGCACTTCGTCGGCCACATATTGGTAAGGATAGTCCATCGCGTAAAGCACGCGGTCTTCGCCCACCACTTGCTGGCAGAACTTGATCGCCGGTTCCCACGCCATGCCCGAATTGGTGATCAGCACGTTGCTGCGCATATATTCGGCGATGGTCTTCTTGAGCGGCTTCATCCGCTCATAGCGCTGCGAGCGCACGCCGGCCTGGTGCATGTAGTCGAGCCGGTAGAGCCAGTAGGGCAGCGCCTCGCCCATGTGGCCGACCATGATCTGCAGGTCCGGGTACTTGTCGAAGATGCCGATGGTGATGAGGCGCAGGAGATGCATCCCCGTCTCGACCCCGAAGCCGAAGATCGCGCCGTCGAGCCCGGATTCGAGCATCGGGCCGATCATGCTGTCCGGCGGCGTCGCGGGGTGGATGTAGAGCGGCTGGCCGACATCGACGAGCGCGCGGAAGATTGGATCGAACTTGGGATCGTCGAGATATTCGCCTTGCGTGTGGCTGTTGATCTGGATGCCCTTGAAGCCGAGTTCGTGCGCGCCGCGCCGGATTTCCGCCGCAGACCATTCCGGGTCCTGCGGGGCCACGGTGCCGAGGCCGATGAAGCGATCTGGATACTTCGCGCAGGCTTCGGCCAGCGTGTTGTTGGCCCGCGTGGCTATGCCCTTGGCCTCTTCCAAATCAAGCATCGGCTGCACGCCCGGCGAGGTGAGCGCAAGGATCGCCCTGTCGATCCCGGTCGCGTCCATGTCGGCGATCCGCCGCTCGCCCAGATCGAGCAGGCGCTCCATGATCTGCATCGCGCGTTCGGACGGGCTGGTCGCATAGAAGCCCCAGAGCGAGACCATGCCCTTGTCCGCCTGCCCCTCGCGGATCATCCGCAGGAACACGTCGATCTGCTCCTGCGTAGCGAAGGCTTCCTCTGTGGCGATGCGCAGATAGCCGTGCTGGCTGCCGGTCCTGAGTTCCTCGGTCATGTCATCCTCTTTCGCGATCGCCGCGCGACATGCTTCGACAAGCTCAGCATGAGCGGGATTGCGATTTCAATGCAACCACAAAGGTCCGCTCGTCCTGAGCCTGTCGAAGGACTCAAGCACGGCCTCACCCCTCATGCACCGCCTTCGTCACCATGCAGGCGAGCACGCCTTCCGGCCCGTCTTCCGCGCCGTGGCCCGACCAGCGCACCCCGCCAAAGGGCGAATCCGCGCCGGCGATCATATTGGTGTTGATGCCGACCATCCCCGCCTCGATCTCGCGCGCGAGGCGCTGCTGGCGCTTGCCGTCCTGCGTCCAGGCAAAGGCGGCGAGGCCATAGGGCAGCCGGTTCGCCTCGGCGATCATCGCTTCCTCGCCCGCATAGGCATTGATCAGCGCGACCGGGCCGAACGGCTCCTCGTTCATGATCGCGGCGTCCAGCGGAATGTCCGAGAGCACCGAGGGCGCGTAGAAGAACCCGGCATTGCCGACGCGCTCGCCGCCCGTGTGCAGGCGAGCGCCGCGCTGGACGGCATCGCCGATAAGCCGGTCCATGGCTTCCGGTCGACGGGGGTTCGCCATCGGGCCCATCCGGGTGGTGTCGTCCAGACCATTGCCGACGGTGATCGCCTTGGCCCGCTCCGCGAACGCATTGCAGAAGCGGTCATAGACGTTTTCCTCGACGATAAACCGCGTCGGGCTGACGCAGACCTGCCCGGCATTGCGGTACTTCTGCGTCACCACTGTATCGAGCACGCGGTCCATGTCGGCATCGCCGAACACCAGCACCGGGCCGTGTCCGCCGAGTTCCATCGTCGTGCGTTTCATGTCCTCGGCGGCAAGCTTGGCGAGGTGCTTGCCCACCACCGTAGACCCGGTGAAGCTCAGCTTGCGGATGATCGGGCTGCCAAGCAGGTGCCGGCTCACTTCATCGGGCACGCCGAACACCGCCTGTGCCACGTCCGGCGGCAGTCCCGCATCGAGCAGGCATTGCAGCACGCCCAGCGCCGAGGCCGGGGTTTCTTCCGCGGCCTTCAGGATCACCGAGCAGCCCGCCGCAATCGGCGCGCCGAGCTTGCGGCCCGGATTGCCGAGCGGGAAGTTCCAAGGGGCAAACGCCGCGACCGGTCCCACCGGCTCGTGCGTGACGGTGGAGCGCATGCCTTCCGGGCGCACCAGCGTGCGGCCATAGAGGCGGAACACCTCGCCCGCGTAGAATTGGAACAATCCCACGTTCATCAGCACTTCGATGCGCGATTCAGCCAGCGGCTTGCCCTGTTCCAGTGTGGCGATCCGCGCGAGATCCTCCTGCCGCTCGAGCAAGAGCCGCGCCGCGCCGTTGAGAACGGCGGCACGCTGCTGCGGCGTGGACTTGCGCCAGAGCCGGAAGCCCCGCTGCGCCGTCTCCAGCGCAAGGTCGAGATCGGCGGGTTCGGCCAGCGGCAGCTCGCCGATGGTCTCGCCCGTCGCCGGGTTCACCACCCCATGGGTGCGGCGTCCCCCGCCGAAGACGCGCTCTCCGGCAATGATCATGTGCAGCGATGGGTATGCGGTCACACAACCTCTCCTAAGGGAGCAACAATCCCCCAACCGTTCGTGTCGAGCGAAGTCGAGACACCATGCGCTGCCTGTGGTGTCTCGACTTCGCTCG
>NZ_LJHZ01000021.1:0-1361 GCF_001296055.1 Novosphingobium sp. AAP93 | reverse complement strand
GGGGTTGTGTCCCACGGGGTGGTGTAGGAAGGCTTCCCTGAGTGGGTAGCCACCGTCGATCTTCTGGTAGGGTTCGGATGCGAACTCGAACCTGGAGAAGACGACGATGACCGACGACAGAATGGCCTTGATTGAGCTGATCGAGCAAGGGGCTGATATTGATCTGGTGCGCGAGATGCTGGCGTTTGCCGCCGAGCGCATGATGGATCTGGAGATCGAAGCAAGGACCGGTGCACCGGCCGGGACCCGTAGCCCTGAGCGGCTCAACCACCGTAACGGCTACCGCGAACGTGGCTGGGATACGCGCGCCGGGCGGATCGAGCTGGCGATCCCGAAGCTCAGGAAAGGAAGCTACTTTCCGAGCTTCCTGGAGCCGCGCCGCACGGCCGAGAAGGCGCTGGCAGCGGTGATCCAGGAGGCCTACGTCCACGGCGTCTCGACCCGCTCGGTCGATGATCTGGTCAAGGCGATGGGCGCCAGCGGCGTGTCGAAGAGCCAGGTCAGCCGCCTGGTTGCCGAGATCGACGAGCGTGTGAACGCGTTCCTCACGCGCCCGATCGAGGGCGAGTGGCCCTATCTTTGGATCGATGCCACCTACCTCAAGGAGCGCGAAGGCGGACGGATCGTCTCGACGGCGGCGATAATCGCCGTTGGCGTGAACACCGATGGCCGGCGCGAGGTGCTGGGTGTCGCCACTGGCCCTTCGGAGGCAGAGCCCTTCTGGAAAGCCTTCCTGCGTTCGCTGGCGGATCGAGGCCTTCGCGGGGTGAAGCTGGTCATCGCCGACGATCACAAGGGATTGCGTGCCGCCGCCAGCAAGGTGTTCGCCGCGAGCCAGCAACGCTGCCGGGTGCACTGGATGCGCAACGCGCTGGCTCATGCCGCACCAAAGCAGCGGCCCGCCGTGATCGCGATGATCAAGACGATCTTCGCGCAGGAGACGCCCGAAGCAGCGCACCAGCAGTGGGGGCAGGTCGCCGACGCCCTGCGCGAGAAGTTCCCGAAACTGGCCGACATGATGGATGCATCGCGTGAGGATGTGCTCGCCTACATGGCGTTCCCAAAAGACCACTGGGCGCAGATCGCCTCGACCAACCCGCTGGAAAGGGTGAACAAGGAGGTCAAACGCAGGGCCGACGTCATCGGCATCTTCCCGAATGACGCCGCCGTCATCCGCCTCGTTGGCGCGCTCATGCTCGAGCAAAACGACGAGTGGGCAGTATCGCGCCGCTACATGACGCTGGAAACCCTCGGCACGGTGAGCCATAACCCCGTTGTCAGCCTGCCAGCTCTGGCTGCCTGACCCGAACCTGATCCTGCCGTGGATCGACGGTTCCTACACCACCCCGTGGGACACAACC
>NZ_LJHZ01000020.1:0-67024 GCF_001296055.1 Novosphingobium sp. AAP93 | reverse complement strand
ACGACGCCCTCCCCGCAGCGCCAGTGCAGGCGCCGCACCGGTCGCGCGATCACCCCCACTGCCCGAACACCGCAGCGCAGCGCCGCGAAATCCAACAGCCTCACCCCTTCTTCCCCTCCCCCGCTCGGGGGAGGCCGGGTGGGGGTGCGCAGCGCCTACCGGCAATGTTGCCCCTGGCGACACCGATCACCCCAGCCCCAGCGTCCCCAGCACCGGCCGGAACCCGGTCCCCTCGCGCAGCACCCGCGCCGCGTGGTTCCCGCCGAAGTGCGCCGGCACCAGCAGCGCCTCCCGGCTTGCGGCCAGTTCCAGCACCGCGCGCCGCGTCTCGCGCGCCTGATCGGGCGCCTCGCAGAACACGCTGTTCCAGTCCGGCCGATAGATCTGCGCCGGATGGTGGACCACATCGCCCACGAACAGCGCGTTGTCGCCCTTGCCCATCACCTCCAGCATCATGCTCCCGGGGGTATGCCCCGGGCAGGCCTGCAAGGTCAGCCCCTCGGCCACCTCGAACCCCGGCTCGGCCCACTCGGCGCGCCCGGCCGCGACAATCGGCGCCACGCTGTCCTCGTACATCCCTGCATTCACCGCCGCACCGACACCCTCCGGCCCCGCGGCGCCGTCCTCCGGATCCCAGTAAGCGCGGTCCGCCAGCGGCAGCACATAGCGCGCGTTGCGGAAGGTCGGCTCCCACCGCCCCTCCACCAGCCGCGTGTTCCAGCCGACATGATCGATATGGATATGCGAGCAGACGACCACGTCGATATCCTCCGGCTGAAACCCGGCGCGCGCCAGATTGCCGAGGAAATCGGTCTGCAAATTGCTGAAAATCGGAATGTTCGGCCGGTCCTTGTCGTTCCCCGCGCCGGTATCGAACAGGATGCGTTCCCTGCCCGTATCGAGCACCCAGCTCTGCAGGAAGGCATAGAGGTGCCCGGTCGCCGGATCGAAATACTCGGGCGCGAACTCCTCCGCATGCGGGTCCCACCCTTCCGGCGTGTAGCCCTGAAACAGGTAGGACGGCGGCGCGAACGTGCCCTGCCATTCCTCGATGCGGTGGACGGTGACGTGGCCGATCCGGAAACGGTCCATTGCTCTCTCCCCGCCGGGCGGTTCCCCGGCGGCAAGAGAGTGCTACAGCGCGCTGGCTTTCACAACCAGCGGCGCACGCGGGCCTTGTAAGCGGCGTACTCCGCGCCGAAGCGAGCTGCCATCGCGCGCTCCTCGGGCAGGATCTGGAACTGCTGCGTAAAGACTACGAAGGCCAGCGGCCCCGCCAGCAACCAGCCATTGCCCAGAGCAAAGGCCAGCGAGGCCAGCAGCGCCGTCAGCGCGACATACATCGGATTGCGGCTGCGCGCGTAGATCCCGGTCGTCACCAGCGTGCTGGCCTGATCGATCACCACCGGGTTGATTGTGGTGCCCGCCGCGAGGAAAGCCGCAATCGCGGGCCGTCCGAACCGCCCCGCCAGCACGAAAGTCGCGGCAAATCCGCCCAGCCGCACAATCAGCGGCAGCGGCGCGGCGGGGATCGCCGTGCTCGCCGCCGCCATCGCAAGGGCGGTCAGCGCGGTCATCACCGGCGGCGGAATGCGGTTGTCGAGCGGGCTGCGGCGCAAGGTTTGAGCTGACATGGCACCGGTTCCTTTCAGGCGCGGCGCACGAGGCGCGGGGCGGGGATCAGCGCGCTCGTTCCGGCCATCTGCGCGGCATGGGTCTGCCGCCAGACCGGATCGGCCACCGCAAGGCTGGGTTCTGCCAGTTCCGGCACCCTAAGCCGACGCTCCAGACGGCGCACGTTCACGCCCGGCTGGAACGGCACACGGTTGAAATTCACGAACGCCTTCAGCCGGTTGGCCAAGGTCTGCCGTGCAAACGGCAGCGCGGCATAGCGCCGGGCCGTCGTCTCGAAGCTCTCGGCGGGCGTCCCCGTCAGCGCTTCCACCACGTCGGTCACCCCGCCTTCAAAGGCGAAAGTCCCCGCGCGCATGTCCTCCAGATAATGGCTCAGGCTGGCGATCTCGTAGGGATCGACGCCCTGCAGCCGCGCCGCTTTCGCGAAC
Source organism: Novosphingobium sp. AAP93 (assembly GCF_001296055.1). Taxonomy (NCBI): domain Bacteria; kingdom Pseudomonadati; phylum Pseudomonadota; class Alphaproteobacteria; order Sphingomonadales; family Sphingomonadaceae; genus Novosphingobium; species Novosphingobium sp. AAP93. Next base: position 64,961 of record NZ_LJHZ01000020.1, on the reverse strand, counting down.
AGCCAGAACGGCATGTCGAACGGAAGAACGCCATGGCCGACCACGCGCGCGATCACCGCCGCCATCTCGCGTCCGTCAAGCAGTTCGGGCCCGGTCGGGCGATAGCGCTTGCCGGCGTGCCGCTCCGGCCCCTCGGCGAGGATGACCGCCGCGGTGCGCGCCATGTCCTCGTTCGAGACCGGCGCCGCGCGGCCCTTGCCGGAAAGCACCGGGTAGAAGCCCAACAGCGCAGCGAAATCGATCGTGCGCAGGAAATTGTGCGCGAACATGCCCGGATTGAACACGGTGTGCCCCGCACCCGGCACCAGATCGAACAGGCCGTCATTCAGCCAAGTCTGCCGCGTCATGTTCGCCGGATGCGCGCGGTGCGAAGTCCACTGGCTCATGCTCACGACATGCTCGACGCGCGCCGCCTTCGCCGCCAGCGCAAAGGCCACCGCGCTCTGCATCATGTGCGGCCGCATCGGCGGCAGGTAGAACGCGCGCTGCACGCCCTTCATCGCGTCGGCCAGCTGATCGGCGTCGAACAGATCGGCGGTGACGATCTCGGCGCCCTTCGCGGCCAGCGCGGCCGAGCGGGCATCGTGGCGGCGCACCAGCGCGCGCACCGGCAGTCCGCGCGCCAGAAGGTCTGCAACGAGTGGCTGGCCGACACCGCCGGTCGCACCGCTGACAAGAATGAGAGGCGCGGCCATGGCTCAGCCCTCCTGCTTGGCGGCGGCGGCTTCAAGCCGGGCCAGGCGCGCCTCGAGCCGCGCGATGCGCAGCTCCGGCGCGGCGAAGTGATCGCTGTCGAGCGCTTCGAGGAACGCACCGATACGGGCAAGGAATCCCTGCCGTGCAGGTGCAGGGTTGGCGGCGAAAGCGGAAGCGGAACTTGCCATGGGACTGACCTCCTGAATAAGATGACGATCATCATCTTAATTTTTAGATGACATGCATCAGCTAATTTGGCAAGGGCCTGTCAGGAGAAAATCGCATGCGCCAATCCCGCGAAGCAAAAGCCGAGACTCATCAAGCGATTGTCGCTGCCGCCGCGCGCCGGTTCCGCGAGCGGGGGATCGAGGGCACCAGTGTCGGCGACGTCATGCAGGCCGCGAATCGCACGCACGGCGGCTTCTATCGCCACTTCGATTCGAAGGAGGACCTGCTCGTCGCCGCATTGGGCCGCGCCTTCGAGGAGATGATCGCCGGGCTCGAGCACGCCCTCGCCCATGTCCCCGCAGAGCGCGCGCTCGGCGGCTTCGTGCGCGGCTACACGTCGGCCGGGCGGGTTGCCGATGTCGGCGGCGGCTGCCCGGTCGCGGCGCTTTCCAACGACGTCCAGCGCAGCAACGAAGCGGTCCAGGCCGAATTCGGGCGCGGCGTCCGGGCGCTCATCGCATCCCTCGCCGCGCACCTCGAAGGACCGCAGGCCAAACGCGAAGCAAGCGCCGCCCGCACCTTCGCCATGGCCGCAGGCGCGGTGATGATCGCGCGGGCCAGCGACCAGGCGACAGCGGACCTTGTGCTGGCGGCGGTCCGCGACGAGGTTCCCCATCCGGCAACCACGCCCGGTTCCGCGCCGGCTGGGCCACGAGAGCTTCTGTAACCGATCCAGCGCAATGGGCGTATGACTTCAGGTGCGCCAGACGCACCGGCCAGGGGGGCGCGAGCAGGCATGTTCGGACAGGGCGTGATGGACGGGACCGGCGGCGTCAGGAGCCGCGCGGCAGGAATATTCGCCCTCACCCTGCTTGTCCTGCAGGCGATGGTGCTCGCCTCGTGGATCGCCGGGCTTGCCCTCATGCTCCCGTCCTGGGCCTCGAGCACCGCGCTCATCGTCGGTTGCCGCGAGGTGCCCGCCGCGCGCCCCCATGCTGCCAGCTTCGGTCACCTGATCTGCGGCGCGGTCGGCATTGCGGCGTTTCTGCTCGCCGGCCCCGCCGCCCATCCCTGGGCGCTGTGGCTGGCCGCGCCCGCTGTCGCCGTCGGCGTGACGCTGATGTGGGTCCTGCGCTGCTACCACCCGCCCGCCGCCGCCAATGCAGCCATTCCGCTCTTCTCGGCAGCAACGATGCCGGTCTATGCGGGCGCGGTCACGCTCGGTGCCGTGCTCCTTTATGGCGCCGCATGGGCCTTCGACCGCGCCGACGGGGCAGCCACCGCCTAGAAGTAGCGTTCACCGATCCGGATCGTATCGCCCGGCAGCACGGCCACTTGCGCGCTGCGCAGCGAAACCGCGCTCTCCGCCTTGCCCGTCTGCCGCCGCAGGAACACCGTCTTCTCGTTCGCGCGGTAGGTGAAGCCGCCCGCCCGCGCGATCGCCTGCTCCACGGTCATCCCGGAGGCATAGGAATATTCACCGGGACGGTTAACTTCCCCCAGAATGTAGAACGGCCGGTAGTTCAGCACCTCGACACTCACGCGCGGATCGTTGACATAGCCCTCCGCGAGCTTCGTCGTCAGTTCCTGCTGCACCGCATCGATCGTCCGGCCGCCCGCCACCACCACCCCGATCAGCGGAAACGCCAGCGCCCCACCGGGGGTGATGTTGTACTCGCCGGTCAGCGTCGGTTCGTTGAAAACGGTCACGCGGACACGGTCTCCAGCGCCCAGATGATAGCTCTCCAGCCCCGCCGCGACCTCTGCCGTGGAGATCGGCGGCGCGCCCGCACCGGCACATCCGCCGAGCATCAGCGCGGCCGCGCCAGCCATCGCCCCAGCTATCGTCCTAGCCATTGCGGTGACGAGACCGCGCTGCTGCCGCCCAGCGCCATCGTGCTTCCTGTCCATGCGAAATCTCCAATGCTTCCGGGTGATCTTGATCGTTGTCCCAAGTCTATGCCGCGGGCGGCAAAGCGCAATCACCCGGCCCCTTGCCGAATCCTCCACCTTGGAGATGTTCTGGCGGAGCGGCGCGCCACACCGTGCTGCCGCCTGCCGGCACCGCTCGCGTCACCTTCATCACAGCGCCGCCCCGCGGCATATGGTGCATAAATCCTTAAGCATTCACCCGGATTTGCCCTCGATCCGGCGATGCGGGATGCAGCGCCATACGAAGCTTCGGACTGCGCCCGCGAAGGCGCGCAGCGATCCTGCGGTGTCAATCGAAGGCCTGATTGCCTCCGGTTTGCCTCCGCAGCGGATACGCTTCGCCTTCCCCGCCGCGGCCCCTTGCCTAGTCTTGGAGCATGTCGCGAGGGGCGCCAACTTCCCCGACCGGATCGCACTTTACCATATAGGTTCCTCACCTGCTGGCGCGGGCGGGCGGGCCCATCGACCGAGGAGAACAGGGGTGAACACGGCAGTCGGCCTCTATCGCAATGCCGGGGGTGTGCCAGGCTTGGCACCCGCCGTCGCCTTCGAAACCCGGGTCCCGCCCCCGGCGGCAGACCGGGTGGACCTGCGCCTGCTCCTGGCCGTGTTCCGCCGCCGCCTTGGCGTTTTCCTCGCGGTCCTGTTCGCGGTGCTCGCCGCGGGTCTGCTGCTCACAGCGCTCCAGCCGCGCACCTACACCGCGCGCGCCGAAGTCACGCTCAACAGCCGCCCGCAGGCCGTCGCGCCGACGAGCACGAGCGACGGGCCGCAGCAGGCCGCGATCCCCAGCGAAGGCTATGTCGATACGCAAGTCGCGGTGGTCACCTCGGAAGCCAATCTCGCCGCCGTGGCAGACAGCCTCGGCCTCGCGAAGGATGCGCGCTTTGCGAAGTCTCCCGCCGGTGCGCAGGCCGCCGCGCTGGCCTGGCTGCGCAAGGGCGTGGTCGCCATCCGCATCGGCACGACGTACGGCATCGCGATCACGTTCGAGGATACCGATCCAGCGCTCGCCGCCCGCGTCGCCAACATGTTCGCGCAGCAATACACTGCCGGCGCGCTCGAAGCGAAGCGCAAGACCGCGCGCGCGACGACGACCGCGATCGCCGAGCGGCTCGAACAGCTGCGCCAGCAGGCGCTGGGCGATACGGCGGCTGTGCAGCGCTACCGCATCACCAACAACCTGCTCTCGACCACCATGGGCTCGCTGACCGAGCAGGAAATCTCGAGCTACAACCAGGCCGTCACCACCGCCCGCGCCGCCGCGAGCGAGGATGGCGCGCGGCTCGATGCGGCGCGGCGCCAGCTCGCGCTCGGCACCAGCGCAGGCGGCGTCGGCGAAGTCTCGGCCTCGCCCGCCATCGGCTCGCTGCGCGCCCAGCAGGCCACCGCCGCGACCGAACTCGCCTCGCTCACCGCACGCTATGGTCCGCGTCATCCCGATGTGCTGCGCGCCAAGGCCGCGCTCGGCGCCATCGACGACCGCATTGCGGATGAGACGCAGCGTGTGATTTCCAGCCTTGAGGCCCGCGCCCGGGTCTCGCAGCAGCGGCTCGCCTCGCTCACCGGCTCGCTCCAGCAGTCGCGCGGCACGCTCGCGCAGAACAACGCCGCGATGGTCGGCCTGCAAGACCTCGAGAAGCGCGCCGAGACCTCGAATGCGCTTTATGAAAGCTATCTCAATCGCTTCAAGGAGCTGACCGCGCGCGAAGGGACCGAGCAGGCCGACGCCGATCTGCTCCACCCCGCCGCCGTGCCGCTGCGGCCGACCAGCCCCAACGTCGCGCTGAATCTCGTGCTGTCGGTCGCGCTCGGGCTCGGGCTCGGCGTGGCGGCAGCCTTCGCGGCGGAAATGACCTTCAGCGGCCTCACCACGGGCGATGACATCGAGCAGCGTCTCGGCGTGCGTTACCTCGGCTCGATCCCCACGCTCGGGTCGGTCTGGCGGGGCGACGAGAAAGTGCCGATGGCCGCGCTGCTGGAAGACCCCCGCTCGGCCTTTGCCGAAAGCTTCCGCTCGCTGCGCGCCTCGATCGCGATGAACACCACGCAGGCGCGGATCATCGCGCTGACCTCGGCCCTGCCCGACGAGGGCAAGACAACGACGTCGATCTGCCTTGCGCGCTCGATGGCGCTGTCCGGCGACAAGGTGCTGCTGATCGATGGAGACTTGCGCCGCCAGGGCGTCAGCCGCTTCCTGCGCGGCGATGCCGGGCGGCCGGGCCTGCTCGATGTGCTCGGCGGCAAGGCCTCGCTCGAAGCCGCGCTGGTGGTCGATCCCGCCACCGGTCTCAACATCCTCCCGCTCGCCGAAGGCAGCGACAAGGCCCCCGAGCTGCTTACCGGCACCGAGATGGACCGCATGCTCGATGCCGCGCGCGAGATGTTCGATGCGATCATCATCGATACCGCGCCGGTGCTCCCCATCGCCGATGCACGGCTGATGCTGCGCAAGGCCGATGCCTCGGTCTTCGTCGTCCGCTGGCGCAAGACGCCCGAGGCCGCGCTGCGCTCCGCGCTGCGCCTGCTGCCGGACGACCGCGTGCAACTCGCCGGCGTCGCGCTCACCCGCGTCGACATGCGCAAGCAGGCGCGCTTCGGCTATGGCGACGATGCCTTCTACCATTCGTACAAGCGCTACTATGCCTGAGGCGGCCCCCACCTCCTCCACGCTCCCGGCCGAGCGCCTGGCACCGGCGGCAGACCGCGGCTTCCTCCTGCGGGACAGCAGCACCAGCCTTGTCGGCTCCGGCCTGCCCGCGCTGATCCGCCCCGGCGCTGTCCTGCCTGCCGATCCGCGCCGGCGCTTCAAGCGCGTCGCGATCATCCACTACTGGCTCGTCACCATGCGCGGCGGCGAACGCGTGCTGGAGCGGCTGCTGGAGCTGTTCCCGCAGGCGGACATCTTCACCCACGTCTACGATCCCGCCGCGATGTCGGCCACGATCCGCGCGCGCACCGTCCGCACCAGCTTCATCCAGAAGCTGCCCGGCGCGAAGAAGCACTACCAGTCCTACCTGCCGCTCATGCCCATGGCGCTCGAGCAGCTTGACCTGCGCGGCTACGATCTCGTCATCTCCAGCGAGAGCGGCCCGGCCAAGGGCGTCATCCCCGCGCCGGACGCGCTGCACCTGTGCTACGTCCACTCGCCGATGCGGTATCTGTGGGATCACTACCACAACTACCGTGAAGAGGTCGGCTGGCTCAAGCGCGCGGTCATGCCCATGCTCTGCCACGGCCTGCGCCAGTGGGACACCAGCTCCGCCGCACGGATTGACCGCGTCCTCGCCAATTCCAGCTTCATCCGCGAGCGCGTGGCCAAGGCCTGGCGCCGCGAGGCGGAGGTGGTCCATCCCCCCGTCGATCCCGCGCTGTTCACCCCGTCGAGCGAGATCGAGCCGGGCTATCTCTGGGTTGGCCAGCTCGTCCCCTACAAGCGCGCGGACCTCGCGATCGATGCGTTCAACGCGCTCGGCCTGCCGCTCACCGTCGTGGGAGATGGCCCGCAAGCGGCCATGCTCAGAAAACGCGCCGGGCCCACCATCCGCATGATCCCGCGCCTCAATTTCGACGAACTGCGCCGCGCCTATGCCCGCTGCCGCGCATTGGTGTTCACGGCGGAGGAAGACTTCGGCATTGTCCCCGTCGAAGTCATGGCCTCGGGCCGACCGGTCGTCGCCTATGGCCGCGGCGGCGCGCTCGACAGCGTGGTCGAGGGCCGCACCGGCCTGTTCTTCGGCGAGCAGACCACCGATGCGCTGATCGCCGCCATCCAGCAGCTCGAACGCTGGCTCCCCCACTTCGATCCCGCCGCGGCCACCGCCCGCGCCCGCGACTTTGCCCCCGAACGCTTCGACGCCGGCGTGCTGGAAGCGCTCGCATGAAGCTCCAGCCGCTCAACCGCCTGCGCACGCTCATCACCGTCCTGCGCCTCAAGCTGCGCGGCGAGGCGCCCGGCAAGCGCTTCTTCGTCCACAGCGGCTTCCCCCGGATCGAGGGGCCCGGCCGCATCACCATCGCGGATCGCGTCAACTGGTCCTGCCACGGCGCCCCCGTCGCGGTCGAAGTCGGCCCCGGCGCGCGGCTCGAGATCGGCGCCCGCGCCTTCCTCAATGCCGGGGTAGAGATCGTCTGCCACCTCTCCGTCCGCATCGGCGAGCATTGCCGGATCGGCCCGCGCTGCGTCCTCGCCGATACCAACCACCACCCGGTGCATGAAGGCGAGGGCGTCCGCGTCGCCCCGGTCACGCTCGGCCGCAACGTCTGGCTCGGGCGCGGCGTCACCGTGCTGCCGGGCGTCACCATCGGCGATCATGCCGTCATCGCCGCCGGTTCGGTCGTCTTTGGCGATGTCCCTCCGCGCCAAGTCTGGCGCGGCAATCCCGCCGCCTTCGTCAAGCCGGTCCGCACCTCCGACGCCTTTGTCCGGCCATGATGCGAAAGACGCCCCCATGGAACTGACCTTCATCGGCGCCGCGCAAGTCCTCATCGGGCTCACGCTGTTCGTCGCCGGTTCGGTCGAGGCGATGTTCGCCTTCGCGCTCGTCTCGGCCATGTTCGGCGGCTCGGCAGCGCTCCAGCTACCGGTGCTCGGCAATTCCTCGATCCCGCCGATCCAGTTCGCGCTGCTCTTCGTCGCGATGCGCCTGGTGGTGCCGGGTGCAGGCCAGATGGCCGCCGTCGGCCGCGCGCTCCGGGCAAACGGCTGGCTGGTCTGCTTCGTCGTCTACGGCCTCGCCATCGCCTTCATCGCCCCCCGCCTCTTCGCGGGACAGCTCGACGTCACCCCCCTGCGCGGCCGGGTCGAGGCGCGCTACACCTCCACCTTTGCCTATGTCTACGCGGTGCGCCCATTGGTACCGAGCCCGCAGAACCTCACCACCGCCGTCTACCTCCTCGGCACGCTCATCGCCGCCATCGCCAGCTACGTCGCCTGCGGGCGGGAGCAAGGCCGCGCGGTCCTCGTGCGCACGCTCGCCGCCGTCGGCATCGCCCATGCGCTGACCGGCTTTGCGTCGGTCGTCATCCGCGGCACCCCTGCCGAGGTGATCCTCGCCGTGTTCCGCAACGCCGCCTACGCCCAGCTCGACCAGTCCTACAACGGCTTCGTGCGGATGACCGGCCTCCTCCCCGAAGCCTCGACTTTCGCCAACTACGGCCTTGTCCTATTCGTCTTCTCATTCGAATGCTGGCTGCGCCGGATCGATCCGCGCTGGACGGGCCTCGCCGCCGCGCTCCTCGCCAGCGCGCTCGCGCTCAGCACCTCGAGCAGCGCCTACGCCGGCCTGCCCGCCTATGCCGTCATCCTCGCCGTGCGCGCGCTGCTGTTCCCCGGCGCCCTGCCCACCGACCGCGCGCTGTGGATCGCCGCCACCCTTCTCGCGCTCATCTCCGCCGGCTGCGCGGTGATGATCTGGCAGCCCCATTTCGCCGACGCCTTCGCCGATATGATCCGCCACATGACCATCGAGAAAAGCGAGACCCTTTCCGCCCAGCAGCGCCGCTTCTGGGCCTGGCAGGGCATCTACGCCTTTATCGAGAGCGGCGGCATCGGGATCGGACCCGGCAGCTTCCGCTCCTCCAGCCTCGCCACCGCCGTGCTCGGCTGCACCGGCGTGATCGGCGCGGTGACGCTGCTCGGCCACGTTCTCTCGGCCTTCAGCCCCTTGCGCCAATCGACCTGGGCCCCGGTCGAGGACAAGGCCCTCTCCACCGCCGCCGCCGCCAGCTGGGCGATGATCATGGGCCTCGCGATTGCCTCGATCGCTTCCCCCACCTGCGATCCGGGCACGGACTTCGCCATCCTCAGCGGCGCCGCCCTCGCCCTGCGCCGCATGCAAGCCGCTGCCCGCCCGGCAGAGACCGCCGTCCCCATCGCAGAGCCGCAAGCACCGGCGCTCGCGGTGCAAGGCGAACCTCTCTTCGTCGCGCCCGCCGCACCCCCGCGCGGTTTCATTCTCACCGAGCCCCTTGTCCTCGACAGCGCGCTCGAGCTCGCCTGACCGTGCGCCTCAGCCGCCCACCTGAAACCGATAGCCCCCGCCCAGCAGGAATGCCCGGATCGCCGGATCCGCGCTGAGCCCCGCGGCCCTCGCCGCCGCGTCCGCCGCCGCTTGCGCATCGCCCGCCAGCCACGCAACGCGGGCCAGCGCCGCCCACCATGGCTGATAGCTTGCGGTGCCCTCCATCGCCCGCAATTGCCCGAGCGCCGCAGCCCATGCGCCATTCTCCGCATGCGCCACCGCGCGCGCCACCATCACTCCCGTCGTCGGGGCGAATCCCGCCAGCACATCGTAGAGCCGGGCCAGCGGCGCGGTGAAGCGCTCCCCGGTCATCCGCTGGTGCGCGTGGAGCGACTGGATCGCCGCCTCGGTCTGGAACCGCCCCGGCGCGCCAAAGCCTGCCGCCCGCCGCAGCGCGCCCTCCGCCTCCAGCACCAGCTCGCGCGACCACTTCTGCGGGTCCTGCGCATGCAGCGGCACAAATGCGCCATCCGCCCCCCGCCGCGCCGGCTGCCGCGCCTCGCAGTGGCAGATCAGCGAGAGCAGCCCCAGCGCCTCCGCCTGCTCCGGCATCAGCTCCGCAGTCAGCCGCGCCAGAAACAGCGCTTCCCCGCGCAGACCCGCCAGCCGCGCATCCGCCCCCAGCGTATCGTCCCATGCGGTGCCATAGGCCGCATAAATCGCGGAAAGGACGGCGGCGAGCCGCTGCGGCGCTTCCTCCACATCGGGCACCACAAACGCGATCCCGGCATCGCGGATCTTGCGCTTGGCGCGCACCAGCCGCTGCCCCATCGTCGCCCCGCTGACGAGGAACGCCGCCGCGATCCGCGCCGCATCGAGCCCCAGCACCGTCTGCAGCATCAGCGGCGCCTGCGCATCGGGATCGATCGCAGGATGCGCGCAGACGAACAGCAACGCCAGCCGCTCGTCACCAAAGGGGCTGGCCGACACGTCCTCCCGTTCCTCCGCCAGCAAGGCCAGCACATCCCCGGCGCGCGAGGCCGTAGCCGCCCGCGCCGACTGGTGCCCCGCCGCTCTCCGTGCGACCGTGAGCAACCAGCCTTCCGGATTGGCCGGCACGCCCTGCTCGCCCCATTGCGCCAATGCAGCGGCAAAGGCTTCGGCCAGGGCATCCTCCGCCGCCGCGATATCGCGCGTCCGCGCCGATACGAGCGCCAGCAATCGACCATAGGACGCGCGCGCCGCCTGCTCCGCAGCAGCCGAAGGCGAAGCCAACGGGGGGCGGCGCGCGCTCTCCATCCGGATCAGCCTGCGGGCGGCGGCGCCATCACCGGGCGGACTTCCACCGCCCCGGCCCCGACGCATGGCGCCCGCGCCGCCCATTCGAGCGCGGCATCGAGATCGGCCACCTCGATCACCACATAGCCTCCCAGCGCTTCCTTGGTATCGGCAAACGGCCCGTCGACAACGTGGCGCGTTCCGTTCTCGATCCGCAGGGTCGTGGCGGTATCCGGCCCCTGCAGCCCGTTGCCGCCGACCATCACCCCGGCCCCGGCAATCGCCCCCATATAGGCCGACCAGCTGCCCCAATAGGGCCCGGCCGCCACCGGATCCGTGCGCTTGGCGCGTTCTTCGGCGGTTTCGGTAAAGAGGAGCACATACTGCATCGCTTGGTTCCTTCATCGGCGTGAGCCGGTTCATCCGGCAAGCAGCAGAGGCTGCCTGCAACGATGTGCGGCAAGGTGGGACGATTTCGACAGGGGAGCGGAAAATTCCTGACTGAAGTCTCAGCGCATGGAGGTTGACACAGTTGACACTGTCCAGAGCGAAAACTGGCCTTCCCGCCGCCGAAGAGCCAAATACCTAATATTGCACGATAACCTCCCAATTGCCTCGGCGGCGGCGCGGGAATGCGTGACAGTTGTGTCTGAAATGGCCTTGCTCATTGCAGCACCGCCTTTCCGCCGTTTCAGCGCCATGATGATAAACGTGACTCGCCGTCCGCCGGACCAACGGATCGCCTCCACGAGGGAAGATGCGCGAAGTCAGGGTGTGTAGGAAAGGTGTTTCGCACACCTTCAGCGCTGCGCATGATCGCTTTGGCGGTGCCGCGCTTCGGCGCGGGCCTTGATCACGGCAAGGACGTTGCTCTGGACATCGCCAAGGAGGATTTCGCCCCAGAGCGCGGCGTAAGGATTTGCGTGTGTCTTGGCGATGTAGTTGGTGCGCGGCGTCAACCGGGTGGTGGTGGGGGAAAGCCGGGTGAGCGTGTAGTCTCCGGTATCGATCTTGAGGAACTCGCCATCGGGCGCGATGTGCTTGTCGGTGTAATCCTGCACGGTGCTGTTGGTGAAGGCGAAGCGCCAGCCGAGGCGGCGGCCGGGTTGCCATTGGGTGATGCGCTCCTCGAAGTTGATGTGGTCTCCCCAGTACGCCGTGCGGACATGGCCCACGCCGGAGCCGGTCACGGTGGTAGCACGCGGCCGGGGAACGCCGAGAATGTCCTGCGTGAAAGTCCAGCGGCCTTCGCTTTCAGCGATGTGGCGATTGCTAACCGCGTAGGGCCAGATCTCTTCGGGCGAAGCCTCGATGACAATCTCGCGCACGACGGAATAGCGATCGTGGGGGACGGGGACTTGCGCTTCAAGCGTGCCAGCGAAGAGCGGCATCAGGACGAGCGAGGAGCGAAAGGTGTTCTGATCAGCCGTCCAGCGGCGCGAGCGGCGCATCATGTTCGCGCCAAGCCAGCCGAAGAACAACCAGAGCGGCAGCAGCATGAGGACGCAGATGACACCTTCGTGCAGGATCACCATCGAACCGGCCACCACAATGAAGGCGAATGCGACCGGGACCATGGAATAGAAGGAGGCCGGGCGGGTGCCGTCGCGATCACCGACATAGCAGATCAGAGCACAGAGGTAGGCCGGGAGGAAGGTGAGGAACCACAGGCTGCCGAACCCCACCCTTGCATCGCTGCTCGCCTCGATCAGGAAGAAGGCACAGAGCGCGATGACGAGGGCCAAAGTGAAGCCGGCGATGATGCGGCCGCGTTTGTCCTGACCGGGCCCCACGTGATCGTCTTGAGCATGTACCATATCACCTCCTGCGAGATATTCCGATATTTCTGTAAATTGAGAAATTTATGATCAAAAAAAGGACTCAGCTATCCTCCGCCTGCTTGCCGCTCCGGCGCGTGACGAAGCGGAGCAGGCCCACGACACGCGAGCCCATGCGGATCAGCGTCATGATCTGGGATGGCGGCACATCGAGCATCTGCTGGTACCAGCGGTCCACCGTGGTCACGAAATCGTGCATTGCGACGAGCCGGCCACGCACTTTGCCGCTGATGTGGGGATCGTCGATGTTCTCCATCGCGGCGGTGATCGCGCGCACCATCGGATCGATCTCGCGCTCCTTGCGGCCTTGGGCGACCTTGGTAGCCATCTGCCACAAGTCGGTCTCGGCCTCGAAGTGATCGCGCCGGTCACCCAGCACCGGCACGCGGTGGATGAGCTTCCAGGTGAGCAGCTCCTTGAGGCTGTTCGACACATTCGAGCGTGCCATGCCGAGCTTTTCAGAGATATCCTCGGCCGTGAGGGGCCGATCGGACAGGAACAGCAAGGCCTGAATCTGGGCGACCGAGCGGTTGACGCCCCATTGCGAGCCCATGTCGCCCCAGCGCAGGACGAATTGCTCCACAGCTTCGGGTAACTTGCTCGACTCGCCGTTAATTTCTGTCATAACAGAAATATCTGACTTTCTTGCCACAGAGTCAAGAGCAGAGACCTGACCAGCCTTGACCCTGCCCTGCGCCGGTGCTGGACTGCACCGAAAGGCCAGCGGCAGGAGGTAGCATGATCACGGTGACTCGCATCGATCCGTCGGGCACGGCGCACCGCATTGCCGTGCGCGGGCATGAGTTTGTGACGGACATGACCCCGGCGGCGGGGGAAGACAACGAGGGACCCGATCCGCACGAGATCTACGACGCGGCGCTGGGGGCTTGCAAGGCGCTGACGGTGCTTTGGCTGGCGCAGCGCAAGGGCATGGCGCTGGAGGATATAGAGGTGGTCGTCACGCGCGATGCCAGCCGTGAACGCGAGGGGGTCTATCGCCTGCGCACCGCGCTGATGCTGAACGGCGATCTTTCGACCGAGGACCGCGATGCGCTGCTGGCGGCGGCGAAGAAGTGCCCGGTACACAAGCTGATGACCGAAGTGACCACCGAGGTGGAGACGGTGCTGGTCGAGCTCTAGTAGTAACTTTCGCTGCAAAGCACCTTGCAATTCGTTTAGTCGCGGTCGAGGGGCGCTGGATGACCGCCAGCCGCCTTGACCGCCTCCTTCACCCTGTCATCGGCCCGACAGCGCGCGGGCGGCTGGCGGCGATAGTCGGGGCGGCAATGCTCAGCCTCGTGGCGATCGCGTTCGCGGCCGCAGGCGAGCAGGCACAGCACGCCTTCGCCCGCCTGGTTGGCGCGGTATGGTGGGCACCCCTGTTCGTGACGCCGCTGACCTTCGCCGGAATCGTGGCGCTGACCCGCGCGCATTGGCCCGAGGCGAAGGGATCCGGCATTCCGCAAGTGATGGCGGCGGGCCGGGCACCGGGGGCAGCATCCTCGGTGCAGTTGATCGCGCTGCCGGTCGCGGCGGCCAAGTTTGCCTTCACGCTGCTGATGCTGCTGGCGGGTGCTCCAGCGGGACGCGAGGGCCCCACCGTTCAGATCAGCGCGGCGGTCATGGCGGCGGTCCACCGCTGGATGCGCGTGCCGGTGACGACGGGCGTGGTCATTGCCGGCGGCGCGGCGGGCGTGGCGGCGGCGTTCAACACCCCGCTGGCAGGCGTGGCCTTCGCCATCGAGGAGCTCGCCTCTGCGTTCGAGCAGCGCGTGGCGGCAATGGTGATGGTGACGGTGATGGTCTCGGGCCTGATCAGTCTCGGCGTGGCGGGCGATTACGTCTATTTCGGTGCGATGTCGCAGCAGTTGCCGCTGCGCGCGATGGTGCTGGCGGCACCGCTGGCAGGGATGGCGGGCGGGCTGCTCGGCGGACTGTTTGCCAAGGCGCTGATCGCGATGGCGTGGTCAAGGCACCGGGCCTTTCTAGCGATCCGTTCACGACCGGTGGGGTGGGCCTTTGCCTGCGGGTTCATTGTCGCGGTAATCGGAGTGGTCACGGGCGGCCTTTCGTGGGGGACCGGATATGATGCGACGCGCAGCCTGCTGGGCGGCGAGGCGCATCCGCTGCTGTTCGGCCCGGCGCGCTTTGTCGCCACGCTGGCAACCGCGCTGAGCGGGGCGCCGGGCGGCATCTTCGCGCCCACGCTGTCGGTCGGTGCGGGGCTCGGGCAATTGCTGGCGCAGGTTTTCCCGCGCGACGAGGCAGGCGCGATCGTGCTGCTGGGCCTGATCGGCTATTTCGCCGGCGTGGTCCGCGCGCCGCTGACGGCGGTGATCATCGTATCGGAGATGACGGCAGACCGTTCGATGATCCTGCCGCTGTTTGCCACGGCGCTGATCGCGGATCAGGCAAGCGCGGCGGTCTGCCCGCAGAAGCTCTATCACGCGCTGGCGCGCCAGTTTGCACCGGCGCGACGCTAGGCGCCTTTCTTTGCGGTCAGCGCATCCCATTCCGCCCAGGGAATGTCGCGGCCGGGCCAGGCGACTTTCCTGAACGGCCACTTCCGCGCAATCCAGCGGTGCGCCCATGCCGCCAATTGCTGGTCGAAGCCCGCGTCGTATTCGGCCTTGGTCACCCAGATGCGGACGACCGCGTCATAGCCGAGGACCGGGCTCGGCGCGACATAGAGGCAGCCGCGCTCGCGCTTTCCGTCAGGCGTGAGGACCGAATAGGCAAAGCTCTCGCGGCGCTGGAAGCGACCGGCTTCGGTCTGCATGTCGAGCAGGGCATCGGCATCGCTGATCCCCGCGTGGGGCCATTCGGTGCTGCGGGTGAAAGTCTGCTGCAGGTGCTCGACCGAGGACATGTAGGCATCGAAATCGATCTTCACGAGATCGGGGCCGAGCGGCTGGAGGCGGAAGCCGGGGCCCGTCGCGCTGGTCGGGACGGCGAAGGTGGGGGCAACGAGCGGTGTCGGCGGGACGAGCTTGGCTTGCACCGGCGGCGCGGCGAGGAGCACGGCAGCGGCGGCGGCGGCGGCGATGGCGAGGCGCTTCATCGGTTCGGGTCCCCCTTGTTGCACTTGCGAAGGTTTCACGAGTGGCTTGAGGGAGCAAGCGGCATTTTGGGTCAGGCCGGTTTGCGCGGCGCTGAAAGGAGCGCGGCGGCGCGGCGCAACGCGGGGATGACCGGCCATGCGGCGAGGAGCCAGCCGGCGGCGGCGCAGGCGAGCGGGAGCGCCAGCGCAAGCAGCGGGGCGGAACTGCCGAACAGACGGTCTGCCGCAAGCGCCGCGCCGTATGCTCCGACCAGCGGCAGGGCTACGAGGCGGGCGGCTTCGGCAAGCGCAGGGCGGTCCTGCCGCTGCAAGGCCGTGAGCACCATGGCTGCGGCAGCGAGCAGGGCGACCAGCGTGGCCGCACAGGCGGCGCCAAGTGCGCCATAAGGGGCGGCGAGCACAGTGAGCCCGGCGGTGGCGGCGGCGGCGACGGACTGGACCGCGAGAACCCTGCCCTGCCGGTCCGTCACGATGAGTTCGGCCGTGGCGACGGCGGTGAGCAGGGCGGCCATGCGCGCCACGCAGAATACGGCGACGACGGGCGCAGCGGCAGCCCACGCGTGTCCAAGCGCGAGCGGAACCACGCGGTGTGCGAAGAGAGCCAGCAGCGCCATCGTCGGCCAGCCGAGCACGGCGAAGAGGCCGGCGAGGCGTGGCCAGGCGCCGGGGTTGCCCTCGCTGTCGCCGCGCGCCCGCTCTGCCGCAAGGGTGGTGAGCGCGAGCATGCCGGCGGGCTGGACGAACATGTCCGCCAGCGCGGTAACCATGCGGTTGGCCGCGCGGTAGAGCCCGGACGCGGCGGGCGAGAGCACTACGCCGAGCACGAGATCGCCGCTGTAGTTGGCGAGGAAGGTGACGAGTACCGAGCCGAAGCGGCTGACGGACCAGCGGAGCACTTCGCCCACCGCCACGCGTTGCGGCAGGGCAAGCACAAGCGGCGGCCCCAGCGCGCCGAGCGCCAGCGCCATCAGCACCGTGCGCGCGTAGATCTGGAGGACCAGCGCCCAGAGGCCCCAACCCGCCACGAGCAGTGCTATGGCGGCAAGGCCCGCGCCAACCTCGGCCAGCACGGTGATGGCATAGTAGCGCCGCACCGCTCCTGATCGGAGCATCAGCGATTCCGCAAAAGCCGCGAGTGCGCCGAGCAGCACCGATGGGGCAAGCGCGAGAATGACAGCCGCGACCCCGCCGCCCTTGAACACGAACGGCGCGGCGAAGCCCAGCGCGAGGAGCAGCAAGGTCCAGCCCAGCGCGACCAGCATCGTCGCGGCAAGGCAGGCGCCGGCACCGCGCGGCTGATCGGCATCGTGCGGGAGCTTGAGCAAGTACTCGAACGGGCCGGTGTAGAGCATCGTCCGCGCGAGCATGACCAGCGCCCCGGCAATCGCGAACACGCCGAAATCGGCAGGTCCGAGGTGGCGCGTGGCGACAAGCGTGACCGCGACCATCGCGAACTGCCCACTGACCCGCGCGGCCATGGCGATGACGGCCGTGCCGCCACCGGCGCGAGCGAAGCGGAGCACGCGAGCCTTCATGCGCTGCGCCTCATGTCTTGCGGGCCAGTTCGCGCAAGGAGGAGAGCAGCATCTGCCCGGCGCGCGCCCAGGTATAGCGCGCGGCGCGGGCGCGGCCGGCCTCCACCAGAACCTCACGCGGCAGGCGGGTGATCGCGCGGCGCCACGACCTGGGATCGTCCGGATCGGCATAGAGCGCGGCATCGCCGCAAATCTCCGGCACGGCCCCGCAGGGCGCCGCGATCACCGGGCAGCGGCACAGCATCGCCTCCACCGGGGGCAGGCCGAACCCTTCGGTGCGCGAGGGGAACAGCAGCGCGGCGGCGCCTTCATAAAGCCCGCGCAGGGCGGCATCGTCACAGGGACCGGCGAACACCGTGTCCGCCGGCGGGGCGAGCCCGGCGGCTTCCAGCGCGGCACGCGGCGGGCCGATCACGACGAGGCGCAAAGGCGCCAGCGCGCCATCGGCAAAAGCGGCGAAGACGACGGCGTTGTTCTTGTAGGCCTTGGGGCTGCCGAACATCAGCACATAGGTGCGCGGGGCGAGGCCCAGGCGGGTGAGCGCTGCGGGATCCGGCACTGCTTCAAGGATATGATCCGCGCCGTTATGGAGCACTTCCGCCCCCGCCTTCCCGGTGACGCCGCCGCGCGCGAGTTCGTCCGCCGAGAAGGCCGAGACGGTGAGCACCCGCGCGCTGGAGCGCGCCATCAGCGGGGTCAGCAGGCGGTATCCCACGCGCTGGCGCCAGGGGTAGGAGCTGTCCGCCCGGAGGAACTGCGCATCGTGCAGCAGGGTGAGCTTGGGCCGGTGCGCGACAGGCGCGAGATTGGCGAGATTGACGAGCAGCCCGCCCGCCGCAAGCCGGGGCAGGCGCAGCTGTTCCCATGCCTGCGAGGCGGGCTGGTCATCCTCGATCACCTGAATCGCGGTGAGCGGCGGGCCATCGGCACAGCCCTTGGGCACGATCAGCGCGCAGGGCGGATCATCGGGCGCGGGAGCGGTGGCGAGGAGATCGTCCACTTCGGCGATCAGGCGCGCGGCGACGCGGTGGACGCCGTTCAGCCCCCCGGCGCGGAACTTTCCATTGAAGACAACGCGGCGCATGCGCGGCCTCACATCCGCTCGATCTTGCGCGGATCGATCCGGCCGAGCGCGAGATCGGCGAGCGCGCGCACGTTTCCCGCGAGACGGCCGGCGCGATCGATATGCGGTTCGGGGAACGGCGCGCGCAGCAGGTTTGCGGCGAGGTTCTGCCAGAACAGCCGGCCCGCCAGCCAGCGCGGGATCGTGCCCTTGCGCAGCAGGTAGACGATGTTGGCGACTTGCGAATAGCCGAGCCGCCGACCCGAAGTACGCCCGCCGCGCACCCCGAGATGGACACCGGTGACACGGCCCGACGAGACCAGCCGCCCGCGCCGGGCCAGCTGCATCGTCAGATCGATATCCTCCTGCCAGCCATAGAGCGGCAGCGCTTCATCAAAGCGCAGGCCGCGCATCAGCGACATGCGCAGCGCCATGTTGCAGCCATAAAGCGCCTCACGCGGGATGACCGCCGGATCAAGCCCCGGCGCATCGCGGGCGATCAGATCGAGCGCCTGCTCCGCGGTGAAGCCGCCGTGGCGCACCCCGTCTGCCACGAGGTTGCCGGTGATGCCGGCTATCCCCGGATCGGAGGCAAACAGGTCTTCGATCGCGGCGCAGTAACCGGGCGCCATGACAAAATCATCGTCGAGGAACAGGACCACGTCGGTCCGCCCCTCCAGCACTTCGAGCGCGCGGTTGCGCTGGCGGCAAAGGCCCTTGGGCGAAAGCACGAGCTCCGGCTGCAGCGCGCTTTCGCCCGCGCTGCCGAAATCGGCCTGCGACGGCGCGACAATCACCACGCCATCGGGCGTGCGCGTCTGCCGCGCGATGAGATCGACCGTTTCACGCAGCAGCGCAGGGCGGCCAACCGTGGCGATAGCGATATGGATACGCAGCATATGCGGCCTGCCCCCGAAGCCTAGCACCACTCCATCGCGTGTGGCCCCACCGGTCTAGCCAAGGCCCGGCCCCGCGCCCACGAACGTTGTCTCCGAACCCGACCCGTTAGCGGGCGCGGTAGAAGCAGGGGTGGTGGTAGAACGCGGCATTCCCAACCAGCAGGACCGTGCGCGGATGACCCAGCAGAGCACCAGCAACCCCGAGATCGTCATCAATGGCCGTTTCCTGATGCAGCCGGTGACGGGGGTGCAGCGCGTGGCGCGCGAGCTCACGCGCGCGTTCGACCGGCTGGTAGCGGAGGACGGCCTGCCGGTCGCGCTGCGGCTGGTATGCGAGGCGGGTGCCGTTGTCGATGATCTGGGCCTGCAGGTCACGTCGGTGGAGCGCGCGGAAAGCCGGTGGGGCGGCCATGCCTGGGAGCAGCTGGTGCTGCCGGGCCGGGTGCGCGGCGGGCATCTGCTTTGCCTTGGAAATACCGCGCCGTTTGCCTCGCTCCATGCCGGACAGAGCGTTTCGGTGATGATCCATGACCTTTCGTATCGGCAGTTTCCCGGCGCCTATCGGCGGCACTACCGACTGGGACATCGCTTCATGCTGCCCTCGCTGCTGCGCCGGGCCCGGACGATCATCACCGTTTCGGAGCGGGAGAAGGCCATGCTCGCGGCGCTCCGCCCGGAAGCGCGCGGGCGAATCCGCGTGGCGCAGAACGGCGGCTGGAGCAGCAGCCCGGCGGGCGCACAGGCCGCAGAGCCGACCGGTGTGGAGCCCGAGCCGGGCTACGTGCTGTTCGTCGGTTCACTCTCGCGGCGCAAGAACATCCACGGCGTGCTGGAAACAGCGGTGCGGCTGGCGCGCGAGGACGGCCTCGACACGCTGATTGTCGGTGGCGGAAGCGATATCCTCTCCCCCATCGCGGGGGATATCCCGGCGGATGTGGCGCATCTCGTGCGCTTTACCGGGCCGGTGACCGAGCTGGATGCGTTGGGGCAGCTGTACCGCAATGCCGGGTGCCTGCTGTTTCCCTCGTTCTACGAAGCGAGCCCGCTGCCGCCGGTCGAAGCGATGCATTTCGGCTGTCCGGTGGTGGTCTCCGCCATTCCAGCGATGACCGAGCGCTGCGGAACGGCGGCGGTCTATTGCGATCCGCACGATGTGGACGACATGGTGGCGGCCGTGCGGCGGGTGCTGGCCGATCCCGCCCGGCTGGCGGCGAAGGGCCGGCTCCACGCCGCGCACTGGACCTGGCGCGATCAGGCCGCAGGGGTGCTGCATGCTGTTCTGGGCAGCGGATACGAAAATGCCCGCCGGAGTGATCCGGCGGGCGAGGTTTCCGAGGGGGGCATCTTCTTTTGCGGCAAGTCCGCTTCAGCAGGCGCCCTGCCCGCGCAGCACCGATGGGACAGTGAGCAGCAGGATGGTGCAATTGAGGACCAGCGAACGCGAGCGGGCGTAGGCGAGATCGAAGGCAACACGGCGGCGATAGCTCGTCGCGTCCTCGCGTTTGACCTGCCAGAGCCCGGTAATGCCTGGCTTCATGCTGCAATAGACCGCGAAATAGCGGCCATAGCGCACAACCTCCGCCGTGGTGATCGGACGCGGACCGACTAGGCTCATTTCCCCGCGCAGGACGTTGAAAAGCTGCGGCAGCTCATCGAGGCAGCTGCGGCGCAGGAACCGGCCGAGCGGCGTGATGCGCGGGTCGCAGCGCAGCTTGTGCGTTTCGGCCCATTCCGCACGGGCGGCCGGGTCTGCTTCGAGCAGGCGGGAAAGGCGTTCGCCTGCATCCACCGTCATCGAGCGGAACTTGAGACAGCGGAACGGGCGCCCGCCCTGCCCCAGCCGCTGGTGCGCGAAGAGGAGCGGGCCGGGATCGAGCAGCTTGATCGCGAGCGCGATTGCCAGCAGCACCGGCAGGAGCAGCAGCAGCGCAGTGGCCGCAACCGCGATATCGAGCACGCGGATGGCCCGCATATGGCGCGAGGCAGGCGCCGCACGGCGCGGCGGAAGCAGCGGCTCTGGCGGCAAGGGCACGGCCGAAAGCACGCGCGGAGGTGGAACGGGCCGCGCGGCAGGAACAAACGCGGTGGGGGCGGCTTCGGGTGCCCAGGGCTCGACCTGGGCTGGCATGAGGCTGTTCACTGCTCCGGTCTCCATAC
Organism: Novosphingobium sp. AAP93; assembly: GCF_001296055.1. NCBI lineage: Bacteria > Pseudomonadati > Pseudomonadota > Alphaproteobacteria > Sphingomonadales > Sphingomonadaceae > Novosphingobium > Novosphingobium sp. AAP93. The sequence goes on along the minus strand of NZ_LJHZ01000020.1, from coordinate 44,371 downwards.
GAGGCCCGCACGCCGGAAGGGGGCGGCAGTGACGTCATGATGGCGTGCAGTGCAGCACGGGTCAGGCGAGGATGCCCCCGGGACGGTTGGATAAGCGTGCAGCGAAACGCTTGACGCGGGGCCGTTCAGGCGAAGCGGCTGGCGCCCCAGATGATCGCTGCCCAGAGCAGCGCGGAGCTGGCGATCGGGAAGGCGAGGCGGAACCAGCCGGGGTAAAGGTCCTCTGGCACGATGTGTTCCGGAACGGTCAGCTGGAGCAGTTCTGCCTGCAATTGGTGCACTGGCGAACGCGCCGGAACCGCCAGTTCATCGGCAAGACGGGCAGCTGGAGCAGCGGATGGAGGCGCGCCCAGCACATCAGGCGCGGCAGCCTGGGGCATGGCCGAAGCGGCAGGATCGGCGCTTGTGCGGCGCGGCTGGGCAGCGGACATCGGGTACCTCCGCGCGCCAGTCTAGTGCGCAGGGATGAAGCGAGGCTTTCGCGAATCTATGTATTTTTACTTAAGTATATGCAGCGCAACGAAAAATTCATTGCACTGCACAATCACCTCCATCTCGGAGCAGTCTAAGCGCGGTCCGCTTGAGAGAGCGGTTCACCATCGACCGGGTAACCGGCATCAGGGGGAATCACCAGCCAGCGTTCGCCATCGCGCAGCTCGATCCGCGGCGTGACGGTCACGATCGGCGTCGTCAGCGCATGCTCGCGCGCGGCGTGGAAATGGCTGAATTGGGCCAGCCGTTCGAGATTGCGGCGGGTGGGAAAGATGATCTTGATGGCCTTCTCGTCAGCAAGACGCAACGCCTCGGCCGCGCTGGCCCAGAACAGGTGGCGATTCTCGGTAGTGTCCGCGGTCACTTCCACCGCGCCGGTGCCGAGATCGGCGAGATAGAACCGCGTATCGAACACGCGCATGTTGCGATGCCGTGGCCACCACCGCGCGAAGGGCACGAGCGCATCGAAATCGAGCTCCCAATCGAACGCTTCGAGCACATCGGCGAGGCGGCCCGTATCGAGCAGGAGGCGGCGGGCGGCGGCCGCGCGCTCCGCATCGATGGCGCCGACGAGGCCGACGGCGAGGCCGGTTTCCTCCAGCGTCTCGCGAACGGCGGTGATGCGCCCCGCAGCGTCCGCCGGATCGAGCGCGAGGCCGGTGCGCGCCATGAAAGCTTCGGCAAGCTCCCGGTCCGCCGGATCGACCTTGCCGCCGGGAAACACGGTCGCCCCGCCCGCAAAGGCAAGGCTGCCCGAGCGCTCGACCATCAGGATATGGGCAGGTCCGCCGGCAGGATCATGGCGGAACACCACAAGCGTGGCAGCCGGAGTGGCGGGGGCAGCGTCCGCGTGTTCGCCCATGTCGTCGAGTTCGTCCATGACCCGACCATGCTACAGCCTGCGGGGACTTGCCAAGCGCCTCGGCACGCCTTTGCCGCGTTCTCCTCCAAAGTGAGAGGCCTGTCGGCAAACTTTACACGGGGTCGCCCACCGCATACCCGGTTCGGGACGCTTCAAGCGGTTTTTTGGGCCATTCGCCAACTTGGCACGCCCCATGCATAGTCTCTTTTGTCCTGAGAGTGTCTTCCCAGAGGCGGAACCGTTCCCCCCGGTCTCCCGGTTCCGCCTCTCTAGGCTCCCCACCGCCTGACAAGCCCCGCGCGCGGATTTCTCCCCCCACCCACGCGCGGGGCCGGACACTTCCTTCCCCACGACACCGGCTCCTGAAACGAAAAACGCGGCCCCGCATGCTGCGAGGCCGCGTTTTGCCATTCAGCGGGCTTGAAGAATCAGGCCTGCGCGACCTGCGCATCGACCATGAGCTGCTGGAGCTCACCGGCCTGATACATTTCCATCATGATGTCCGACCCGCCGACGAATTCGCCCTTCACATAGAGCTGCGGGATCGTCGGCCAATCGGAGAAGCTCTTGATTCCCTGGCGGATCTCCATGTCCTGCAGCACATCGACCGAGGCATATTCGACACCGAGGTGATCGAGGATGGCAACCGCCTTGCTCGAGAAGCCGCACTGCGGGAACAGCGGCGTCCCCTTCATGAACAGGACGACGTCGTTTGTACCGACGATTTCAGCGATGCGTTGGTTGGTGGACATGGGGCTCTTCCGGATCTTTCGTGACGTTTGCTTGAGAATCAGGTGGGGACGCCGGTGGTCACTTGCAAGGCGTGGAGCACTCCGCCCATCCGCTCACCCAGCGCGCCGTAGACCGCCTTGTGCCGCGCAACGCGGCTGAGACCGGCAAACGAAGCGGCGACGACATGCGCGGCATAGTGATCGCCATCGCCAGCCAGATCGGTGATCGTGACCTCCGCATCGGGAATCGCGGTGCGGATCAGCGCCTCGATTTCGGCGGCGGGCATCGGCATCAGGCGTCGCCCACGATCTGGCGGCGCGCTTCGATCGCCTGTTCGGCCAGCGCGGCGCGGATTTCGGATTCGTCGATCTCGACCTTGGCCATCGTCAGATCGCCGAGCAGCTTGCGCACGACGTCCTCGTCACCGGCTTCCTCGAACTCGGCCTGCACTACGGCGCGGGCATAAGCTTCCGTCTCGGCGGCATCGAGGCCCATGCGCTGCGCTGCCCAGTGACCGAGCAGCTTGTTGCGGCGGGCCTGGATGCGGAACAGGGTATCTTCGTCGTGGGCGAACTTGGCTTCCTCGGCGCGTTCACGGTCCTGGAACGAGGTCATGTCGGGTCTTTCCTGTGGCTTGCGCCCACCTTGGCGGCCGGCTGCTTCACGGATGTGGGATAGTGGCGCGCGGGCATGGCCGCAAGGGTGCTATTGGAGGGCAAGCCCCGTCCATTTCGCGAGGAAGGCAAGCACGTCCGCGCCGCTGGCGATCACTTTGTCGACCGGCTTGCCGGAACCATGGCCAGCCTGCGCCTCGACCCGCAGCAGATGCGGGCGCGCGCCGAGATCGGCGGCCTGCAGCGCGGCGACATATTTGAAGCTGTGCGCGGGCACGACGCGGTCATCGGTATCGGCGGTGGTGACGAGGATCGCCGGGTAATCGCCGCGCGGGCGGATGTTGTGATAAGGCGAATAGGACCTGAGCACGCGCCAGTCCGCCTCGCGCGCGGGGCTGCCGTAGTCGTCGACCCAGAAGCGGCCCGAGGTGAAGCGGTCGAAGCGCAGCATGTCCATCACGCCGACGTCCGGGTTGGCGGCGGCGAACAGGTCCGGGCGCTGGTTGATCACGGCCGCGACGAGCATGCCGCCGTTGGAGCCGCCCTGAATGGCAAGCCCGCCCTTGGCGGAGATGCCTTCCTTGAGCAGGTATTCGCCCGCTGCGATGAAATCGTCGAAGCTGTTCTGCTTGTTGGCGAGGCGCCCGGCATCGTACCAGGCACGGCCAAACTCGCCGCCGCCGCGGATATTGGCCAGCGCGAAGACGCCGCCGGCTTCCAGCCACGCCATGCGAACCGCCGAATAGCCCGGCGTGAGTGCGACATCGAAGCCGCCATAGCCGTAGAGCAGCGTGGGGGCGGCGGTGTTCGACGCGGCAAGGCTGCGCTTTCGCACGACATACATCGGCACGCGGGTGCCGTCCTTCGAGGGGAAGCTGCGCTGATCGACCACGTAGTCGTCAGGATTGAACGGCAGGCGCGGCACGGCAAACGGCGTGGCGGTGCCCGTGCGCGTATCGAGGCGGAAGATCGAGGGCGGCTGGTTGAAGCTGGAGAACTGGTAGAATGTCTCCGGATCGCCCGGGCGGCCCCCGAACCCGCTCGCCGAACCGATCGCGCCGACGGTGATCGCGCGCTTGGGCTGGCCCTTGAGATCGGTGACGACGGCGTAGCTGGAGCCGTGCTGCAAGTAGGACAGGATCAGCCGGTTGCCGACGATGCGCCCGGCATCGAGCGTATCGCTGTTCTCGCCGATTACGACATTGAGCGAGGGGGCCTTTTTGCCCGTCCGATCAAGATCGATGCGCGCGAGCCGGTAGTGCGGCGCGGCGGCATTGGTGATGAACCACAAGCGATCGCCGAGGCCTTCGACGAATTTCCAGTCGTCGGTCATGTCCGGTGCGATTGCGATGGCAGTCCAGTCCTGCGGCTTGCCGCGCTCGAGCGGGATCACGCGGACGGTGCGGCGCGGAAGCGTGCTGGCAGAGGATATGATGATAGCCCAGCGGCCATCCGATGAAACACTGACGCGGTGGTTCCAGTCGCGGTGGTCGGGCGTCGCGAAGACCTTGATGTCAGCGCTTTGCGGAGTGCCGACACGGTGGAACCAGATCGCCTTGTCGAAGACCTGCGCGCGGTATGCCTCGCCTGCGGGCGGCTCGGGATAGCGCGCATAGAGGAACCCGGCATCGCCGACCCAGCCGATCGTTGTATCATTGGCCCATTCGAGCCGGTCATCGAGCATCCGGCCGCTGGACACATCAACCACGCGGACGGTGCGCCAATCGCTGCCGTCGCGCTGCTGGGTGAGCGCAAGGAGATGGCCGCCCGGCGAAGGAACCCAGGCATCCAGCGTGCGCAGGCCCTCCCCGGCTGCAGCTGTCCATGTGTTCGGATCGACGAGCGTGCGGCCTTCACCGGAGAGCCCCTCGCGCACTTGCAGGACAGCCTGGTTCTGCAGCCCGCTGTTGCGCGTGTAGAAATAGCGCCCCCCCGCCTTGCGCGGCAGGCTGAAGCGTTCGTAGGCGAAAAGGCTGCGGATCTTGTCCTTGAGCGCGTCGCGGCCGGGCAGCTCTGCAAGATAGGCCGAGCTCGCCGCGTTCTGCTGCGCGACCCAGCCGGCGACTTCGGGGCTGGAGCGCACGTCCGCCTCAAGCCAGCGATAGGGATCTGCCAGGTCCTCGCCGAACTGGCGCTCGATCAGGGAGTCGCGGCGTGTCGGCGGATAGTGCGGCGCGGAGAAGGCGGTGATGCCCGCGCTGCCAGGCTTGCGCTCGGTCGCGGAGGGCTGGACCGAGGTGGCGGCGGAATAGCTCGACGGGCCGCGAACCGGCGCGGCCAGCGCCTCGGCCTCCTCACGGGCCATGGCCCCCGGTGCCGGCATCAGGAGAGCCAGAACCAGGACCGCCCTTCCGATCCTTCCCGCGATATTCATGTTTTATGGGAGATGTTTAGCACCACCATGGGGTGGTGGGCGAGAGCGAAATTGCACGTGGCGGGACGTAGTGGATTGGCAGGATTTCGGAGGATTTGGCCTTGGCGCACACGTTGTGCGTTGCGGTCCCAACTTAGGTGAGCGCGGTAATACCCGCCGAAATGAAAAGGGCGGAGCCTTGCGGCCCCGCCCCCAGGTTCCCTTGCGGGATCTGGCGGACTCAAGCCGCCTCGAATTCGTCCTCATCCGCGGTCATCACCGGGCCCGAGTCCAGACCCTTGGCGCTGGTGTCGCGGTCGACCAGCTCGATCACGGCGATCGGAGCGGCGTCCGAAGCGCGGTACCCGGCCTTGATGATCCGAGTGTAGCCACCGGCGCGGCCGGCATAGCGTTCGGCCAGCGTGGTGAAGAGCTTGGCGAGCTGCGCGTCGTCAAGCAGGCGGGCGTGCGCGAGGCGGCGGTTCGAAAGGCCGCCATGCTTGCCCAGCGTGATCAGCTTTTCGATGTAGGGCCGCAGTTCGCGCGCCTTGGGCAGCGTGGTGGTGATCTGCTCATGCTTGATGAGCGCGGCCGCCATGTTGCGCATCAGCGCGCGGCGGTGCGAGGATGTACGACCCAGCTTGCGCTGGCCCAGCTTGTGACGCATCGGTCTTCTCCGTTCGTTAGGGGCCCGTATCAGGTAGCCCGTACCAGGCGGTTTTCAGGGGGCACCGCCAATCCACCCTTGCCTCCCATGGGAGGCGAAACCTGTTTTGCGGCCAGACCGTCACGGGAGTGAATCCCGTGACGTCAGACGGCCCGTTGGGCCGCTGGCCGAGCTGGCCGCTATTCCGTCCTCAAGCTACCATTTTGCTTTGCAAAATGTCGCTTGCGGACGGGCGGCTCAGCCAAGCAGCTCCTGCTCGAGCTTCTTGGCCATCTCTTCGATGTTCTCGGGCGGCCAGCCCGGGATGTCCATGCCGAGGCGCAGACCCATCGAGGACAGCACTTCCTTGATTTCGTTGAGCGACTTGCGGCCGAAGTTCGGCGTGCGCAGCATCTCCGCTTCGGTCTTCTGCACGAGATCGCCGATGTAGATGATGTTGTCGTTCTTGAGGCAGTTGGCCGAGCGGACCGACAGTTCCAGTTCGTCCACCTTCTTGAGCAGGTAGCGGTTGAGCTGGTTCGCGTCGCTTTCCTCGGGCGTGTGGACGGCCATGCCGCCACCCATCGCCGGCACGTGGCCGGTGGGCAGCTGGTCGTCGAAGTGCACGAAGAGCGAGAGCTGATCCTGCAGGATGCGGGCGGCATAAGCCACCGCGTCTTCCGGCGTGACGGTGCCGTCGGTTTCGACCGTCAGGCTGAGCTTGTCGTAGTCAAGCTCCTGACCGATACGGGCGTTGTCGATCTTGTAGGAGACCTGACGAACCGGCGAGTAGAGCGAGTCGACCGGGATCAGCCCGATCGGCGCATCGACCGGACGGTTCGACACGGCGGGAACGTAGCCCTTGCCGGTGTCGGCAGTCAGTTCCATGTTGAACGTCGCGCCCTCGTCGAGGTTGCAGATCACGAGGTCCTTGTTCATCACCTCGATGTCGCCGCTGACGGCAATATCGCCGGCCTTCACTTCGCCCGGGCCGGTGGCCGAAAGCTGGAGCCGCTTCGGGCCTTCGCCCTGCATGCGGATGGCGATCTGCTTCACGTTGAGCACGATGTCGGTCACGTCCTCGCGCACGCCGGCGAGCGAGGAGAATTCATGCAGCACGTTCTCGATCTTGATCGAGGTAACCGCTGCGCCCTGCAGCGAGGACAGCAGCACGCGGCGCAGTGCGTTGCCGAGGGTGAGACCGAAGCCACGCTCAAGCGGTTCGGCGACGAAGGTCGCGCGGCGCTTGGCATCGTTGCCGGGCTTGATCTCGAGGGAGTTGGGCTTCTTCAGTTCCTGCCAGTTCTTGATGTTGACAGTCATGGAATTCCCCTAGGGTTTATCGGAGGAGACCGGCCATTGGCGCAAAGGCCAATGCCGGTCAGAAAATCGGGCGGGCGTGAAACGCGGGACGCGCCCCGCGCTGCCGCCCGCCAAAGGCAGGATCAGACGCGGCGACGCTTCGACGGGCGGACGCCGTTGTGCGGAATCGGCGTCACATCGCGGATCGCGGTGATCGTGAAGCCGACCGCCTGCAGCGCGCGCAGCGCGCTTTCGCGGCCCGAACCGGGGCCCTTCACTTCGACTTCGAGCGTGCGCACGCCGTGTTCGGCGGCCTTCTTGCCCGCATCGTCAGCCGCGACCTGCGCGGCATAGGGCGTCGACTTGCGGCTGCCCTTGAAGCCCATCATGCCGGCGGACGACCACGAAATGGCGTTGCCCTGTGCATCGGTGATGGTGATCATGGTGTTGTTGAAGCTGGCGTTGACGTGCGCGACACCACTGGTGATGTTCTTGCGCTCGCGCCGCTTGATACGCTGAGGTTCCCGGGCCATTGTACTGTAATCCTGTCGAGAAATGGTGCTGAGAAGTCGGGGCTAATGCCGCCTTACTTCTTCTTGCCGGCGATCGCCTTGGCCTTGCCCTTGCGGGTGCGGGCGTTGGTGTGGGTGCGCTGGCCGCGAACGGGCAGACCCTTGCGGTGACGCAGGCCGCGGTAGCAGGCGAGGTCCATCAGACGCTTGATGTTCATCGCGGTTTCGCGACGAAGATCGCCTTCCACGGTGTGTTCCGCGTCGATCGTTTCGCGGATCTGGAGCACCTCGGCGTCCGACAGATCCTGCACGCGGCGGGTGTGATCGATGCCGAGCTTGTCGGCGATCAGCTTGGCCTTGTGCGCACCGATACCGTGAATGTAGGTCAGCGCAATGATCACGCGCTTGTTGGTGGGGATATTGACCCCGGCAATACGAGCCACTTGTTTCTCCATGCTCCACAGGGTGATGACGGCAACGCGGGAAGCGCCGGGCCAGACCCCATCTCATCGCGAAACACCCGGTGCACGAAAGCTGCATCGCCAGAAGGAACCCTGAAAAATCCGGGATTCCCAACCGACGGTTTTACCCCTGTCGTATCGAGTGAATGGCGCGCTTAGGACGATTCGGATTATGCGTCAACCATTAAGACGCACCAAAGCGTGGCCCTCGCGCCTCGGGGGCACGGCCGCGGTCAATGACGTCGAGATTATACCGTATCGGACGGCCGAGGTCAAAGGCCGCGTCGTAACGGACCATTTCCGAGAGGCCGCCCCGCTTGTCGTTTCGCCGCGCCCTGCTAGCCTCGGCGCGAGGAATTGGGGGCCTTGCGCGAATGACGGCAGAGATCGACGAGCGCGCGGTGATCCGCAGGATCGCGTGGCGAACGCTGCCGCTGATCCTGCTGAGCTATTTCGTCGCGCTGGTCGATCGCGCCAACATCAGCTTTGCGGCCACGACGATGAACGCCGACCTCGGCTTCAGCGAGACTATCTACGGCATGGGCGCCTCCGCCTTCTTCCTCGGCTATTCGCTGCTCGAAGTGCCGTCCAACCTGCTCCTCGCGCGGTTCGGCGCCCGCGTCTGGCTGGCGCGGATCATGTTGACCTGGGGCCTGATCTCGATTCTCACCGCCTTTGTCCAGACGCCCATGCAATTCTACGCGATGCGCTTTGCACTCGGCGTGGCGGAGGCTGGGTTCTATCCCGGGGTGATCTTCTATCTTTCGAGCTGGTTCCCCGGCGAGCACCGTGCGTGGGCCGTAAGCCGGTTCTACATCGCATTGCCGCTGTCCTACATCGTGATGGGCAGCATCGCCGCGCCGCTGCTGGCGATGCACGGCTGGCTTGGGGTTCACGGCTGGCAGTGGCTGCTTGTGATAGAAGGCCTGCCCTCGGTGCTGCTCGCCATCGTGCTGCTGTTCGCCCTGCCCGACCGGCCAGGTTCGGCGCGCTGGCTGGGCGATGCGGAACGCGGTTGGCTGGAAGGCGTGCTGAAGCGCGAGGCCGAGGCAGCGGGCCCCGCTTCGCACAATATCCTGCGGGCGCTGGCAAACCGGTTCGTGCTGATGCTCGGCCTTGCCAATGCGCTGCTCTATCTGGCCGTCAATGCCGTGGCGTTTTCCGCGCCCAAGCTGCTGGCGCACGGGACCGGGTACGATGTGGCGGGTGTCGGCAGGGTCGTGTCGGCGGGCGGCGTCGCCATGGCGGTCGCGCTTCTGTCGGTGAACCTGCTGGCAGGGCGGACAGTGCCTCGCTCGCTGCTCGCCTATGCGGGGCTGATGCTGACGGCGGCGGCGGGCCTTGCCGTGCTGTGGCTGGGCGGAACGGCAGCGAGCACGATCTGCGGCTATATCGTGTTCCTCGCCGCCGGGCAGACCGCCGGGATGCTGCCGCTGGCCATCGTCAGCCGGCTGGTTCCGGCGGCAGACCGGGCTGCGGGTCTCGCCATGACCAACACCATCGCGCAGGCTGGCGCCTTTTTCGGGCCGCTGCTATGGGGCGTGCTTGCCGACTGGACCGGCAGCTACGCGCTGGGCGTGGCGCTGCTGATCCCCGTGGCAGCCGGTTCGGCGCTGATGGGGCTGGTGGCGCGCCGGGCCAGCCTGGGCTTGTCTCAAGGCTGACCCGGCGCCGCTGTCACACCACGCCGAAGGCCAGCATCGCGTCGGCGACTTTCTTGAAGCCGGCGATATTCGCGCCCTTGACGTAGTCGATATAGCCGCCGCCCTGATCGCCGTAGGTGAGGCAGGACTGGTGGATGCCGAGCATGATGTCCTTGAGCATCTGCTGGAGCTCCTCCTCCTTCCACGAGCGGCGTTCGGAGTTCTGGCTCATCTCGAGGCCCGAGACCGCGACGCCGCCGGCGTTGCTGGCCTTGCCCGGCGCGTAGAGGATCTTCGCGGCCTTGAAGATATGCACGCCGTCAAGGTCGGTGGGCATGTTGGCGCCTTCGGCCACCGCGCGGCAGCCATTGGCGACGAGCATCTTCGCGTCCTCGCCCAGCAGTTCGTTCTGCGTGGCGCAAGGCAGCGCTACATCGCAAGGGACGCCCCACGGCGTCTGGCCCGCAACGAAGGTCGCATTCGGGAACGCGGCGACATAGTCCTCGATCCGGCCGCGGCGGTGGGTCTTGTGTTCCTTGACCCAGTTGATCTTCTCCTGGTCGATCCCGTCCGGATCGTGGATGAAGCCGCCGGAATCGGAGAGCGTGAGCACCTTGCCGCCGAGTTGGACGATCTTTTCCGCCGCATGGGTCGCCACGTTGCCCGAGCCGGAAATGACCGCCGTCTTGCCGGTGAGGTCCTCGCCCTTCGTCGCCAGCATGTTGGCGAGGAAGTAGACCGCGCCGTAGCCGGTCGCCTCGGTGCGGATCAGCGAGCCGCCCCATTCGAGGCCCTTGCCCGTCAGCACGCCGGTGAACTGGTTGGTGATGCGCTTGTACTGGCCGAACATGTAGCCGATCTCGCGCCCGCCCACGCCGATGTCGCCCGCCGGCACGTCGACGTCGGCGCCGATGTGGCGATAGAGTTCGGTCATGAACGACTGGCAGAAGCGCATGATCTCGCGCACGCTCTTGCCCTTCGGATTGAAGTTCGAGCCGCCCTTGCCGCCGCCCATGGGGAGGCCCGTCAGCGCATTCTTGAAGGTCTGCTCGAAGGCGAGGAACTTGAGCACGCTTTCGGTGACGCTGGGATGGAAGCGGATGCCGCCCTTGTAGGGACCGATCGCGTTGTTGTTCTGCACGCGCCAGCCGCGCTGGACGCGGATCTTGCCCGCATCGTCTTCCCAGCAAACGCGGAACGAGACGACGCGGTCAGGCTCGGCAATGCGGCGCAGGATCTGCTGCGCGTGATACTGCTCCTTGTCCGCCATGAAATCGAAGATGTCTTCGGCGACTTCCTGCACCGCCTGGACAAATTCCGGCTGGTACGGATTGCGCTTCTTCACACCTTCCATGAAGGTCGGCAGGTCGACGTGATCGGATACGGCCACAGCATTCTCCCCCTTGCACGAAGCCGGACATCGGCTTCGGGTTTGCGTGCGACCCACCTTGCGGACAGCTCGCCCGCCCGGTCGTGCCCGGCGAGTCGCGCTTGTCCTGTTCGACGTTCTATCCGGTTTTGTTACGAAGGACAGTGCGCCCGCGCACAGCGCGCGGGCTCACGGTTTGGGAGTGGAACCGAGCGCCGCATCGAAGGCGGCATTGGCATCGCGGTGCGCGTCATCCTCGGGATCGGGAGCCTTTGGCGCAGGCTTCTTGACGGGCTTTGGTGCGGGCTTCGCGGCCGCCTTGGCTGGCACCTTGGCAGGCGTGACAGCGGTGGGCTTGGCCGGAGCCATATAGGCGGCCTTGACGGGCGCTTTCGCGGTTTGCGCCGGTGCTGCGGTGGTTTTGGTGGTTGCCGGAGCAGGTTCAGCGCTCGGCTCAGATTTGGGTTCCGGCTTTGCCGATGCCTTGGGTGCGGGTTTGCCGCCCTTGGGAGGCAGGCTGAAACGTTCGGCACCCTTGAGCGGCACGACCGGCACGGCAGGTTCGTCCCTGGCGGGGGCATCGCTGTCCGGCGCAGGTTTGGCCACCGGTTCGGCAACGGGACCCAGCTTTCCGGCCAGGCTGGCGAGCTGCGCTGTCAGCATGCGGTCCACTGCCGGCGCGATTTCATCGACCTTGTAACGCATGAAGCCGCCGACAACGTATTCGAACAGCACGCGCGAGCCTTTCTCGGTGGGCTTGACGGTGATTGTCATCGTCGCCGCCAGCGCCTCGCTCTGCAGCGGGCCGAGCGCACCGGACAGGCGCAGGGCGCGCGGCGGTTCGATGTAGATGACGCGCATGTGCTGCACGCCGCCGGGCTTCTGCGTGACGGGTGCGCCCTCGGGGCGCGGGAGTACTTCGCAGAAACAGCCGCCGACTTGCGGATCGAGCGTCAGGTTGGCGGCGTCGCCCGAAAAGGTGTGCTGGCTCTGCCACCACTGCGCAGGGGTGAGGATGGTCTTCCAGGCATCCGCCGGTGCTGCGGTTACTTCGCTGGCCAGACGGATGACGAAGCCAGTCTCGGTCCGGCTCACCACCTCGGCGCGTGCGGGAGCAGACATGAGAGCAAGCGCTGCCATGCCGAGGCCCAGGCCCCATAGCTCACGCCCGATATCCCGCATGTCCAGCCCCCTGCCTGCGCACCCGCTTAGGTGCCCCGACTTAGGTGCTTATACGAGAATGGCCTCGATGGCACCTGTCACGGCGTCCATATCCGCCATTCCGTCAACCCGGCTGACGATTCCGCGCGCTTCGTAGATCGGGAGGATCGGCGCGGTCTTGGCGCGGTACTCAGCCATGCGCGTGCGCACGGTTTGCTCGTTATCATCCGGGCGGCGCTTGAACTCGTGACCCCCGCACTTGTCGCAGGTGCCGGGGGCGGCCGGCTTCTCGAACCTGTCGTGATAGCCCTTGCCGCAGGTGGCGCAGGTGTAGCGACCGGTGATGCGCTCGACGAGCGCGTCCTCGTCGACTTCGAGCTCGATCACGTGATCGAGTGCACGGCCGCGCGAGGTAAGGATGGCATCGAGCGATTCGGCCTGCGGCGCGGTGCGGGGATAGCCATCGAAGATCGCGCCCATGCCTTCGGGCATGGCATCAAGTTCATCGCCGATCAGCGCCGAGACGATCTCGTCCGAGACGAGTTCGCCGGCTTCCATCACGGCCTTGGCCTTGAGGCCGACCGGCGTGCCGGCCTTGACCGCAGCGCGGAGCATGTCGCCGGTCGAGAGCTGCTTCATGCCATGCCGCTCGACGAGCCGCTGCGCCTGGGTACCCTTGCCGGCTCCCGGCGGTCCCAACAGGATGATGTTCACGCCTGCAATCCCCTCATAACCCGCTCGCTGTCTTTCAAGCTTCCCCGCCCGACCCCCGGGCGGCTGGCTCAGCGCATGCGGCCTTTCAGCTTGGCCTTCTTGATCAGATCCCCGTACTGGTGCGCCAACAGGTGCGACTGGATCTGCGTAATGGTATCCACCGTCACGTTGACCACGATCAGCAGACTGGTGCCGCCGAAGAACAGCGACCCCATGCCGGTTTCCGCCATGATCGCCTCCGGCACCACGCAGACCACGGTGATATAGGCAGCGCCCAGCACGGTGATGCGCGTCAGCACATAGTCGAGATACTTCTCGGTGTTCTTGCCCGGACGAATGCCGGGGATGAACCCGCCGTTGCGCTTCAGATTATCCGCCGTCTCTTCCGGATTGAACACGATCGCGGTGTAGAAGAAGCTGAAGAACACGATCCCGAGCGCGTAGAGCACCATGTAGACCGGCTTGCCGTGGCCAAGGTACTGGTTCAGCACGACGATGAACTGACCCATGGTGCTGTCGGGCGAGACCGAACGACCGGCGAACTGCGTGATCGTCAGCGGCAGCAGCAGCAGCGACGAGGCGAAGATCGGCGGGATCACGCCGGCGGTGTTGAGCTTGAGCGGCAGGTGGCTGCGGTCCGCCGCCATCATCCCGCGCTGGGTGACGCGCTTGGGGTACTGGATCAGCAGGCGGCGCGTGGCGCGCTCGAAGAAGCAGATGCCGATGACGACGCCGATCAGCAGCACGACGATGCCGACGATCAGGAACGGGCTGGTCGCACCGGTGCGGCCCTGCTCGAACAGGTTGCCGAAGAATGTCGGCATCTGGGCGACAATGCCGGCCATGATGATCAGCGACGTGCCGTTGCCGATGCCGCGGCTGGTGATCTGCTCACCCAGCCAGAGCAGGAACATGGTGCCACCGATGAGGCTGATCACCGCACCGATGCGGAAGATGTAGCCGGGATCGACCACTGCCTGAAGGCCGCTCGACGCGCTGAACGCTTCGAGGCCGACGGCGAGGAAGTAGCCCTGGATCGCGGTGAGGAACACCGCGCCGTAGCGGGTGTACTGGTTGAGCTTCTTGCGCCCGCTTTCGCCTTCCTTCTTCAGCGCGGCGAGCGCCGGATGGAGCGAGGACGCGAGCTGCACGACGATCGAGGCGGTGATGTAGGGCATCACGCCCAATGCGATCAGGCTCATGCGCTGGAGCGAGCCGCCCGAAAACGCGTTGAAGATATCGAGCACGCCGCCCTGGGTGCGCTTGTAAAGCTCTTCCAGGATCATCGGATTGACGCCGGGCAGCGGCACGAAGCTCAGGAAGCGGAACACGATAAGCGCGCCCACCGTGAACCAGATGCGCGACTTGAGTTCGGTCGCCTTCGAGAAATTGGCCAGATTGAGCGTGCTGGCGATGTTGTCGGCGCGGGATGCCATGTTCGGGTTTCAAGCCTTGCTGCTGGGCTGACTGCGGCAAAACGCAGTGCCTATGTGGCTAGCCCATATAGGTAGGGTTCGGCAATGTCGAACCCCCGACCCTTCGATTTATCAGCACGAAAGGGCCGCAAAACGCAAACGGGGGGCGGTTATCCACCAGCCCCCCGCGCGTGGTCCTTACTTGGCCTTGTTCGCCTCGCGGCGGGCCGTCTTCTTCTCGTGCTCGCTGGGCTGCGCTTCGGGCAGCGTGACCGAGCCGCCGAGCGCCTCGACCGCAGCGCGCGCACCGGCGCTGACGCCGGCGACGTGGAAGCTGACCTTGGTGGTGAGTTCACCCTTGGCGAGGAGGCGAACGCCATCCTTGCCGCCGCGAGCCAGACCGGCGGCCTTGAGCGCGGCGTGATCGATCACGCCATCGGTCGCGAGCTTGCCGCTGTCGATCGCCTTCTGGATCATGCCGAGGTTCACTTCGGCGTAGTCCTTGGCGAAGATGTTGTTGAAGCCGCGCTTCGGGATGCGCATGTGGAGCGGCATCTGGCCGCCTTCGAACCCGTTGATCGACACGCCCGAACGTGCCTTGGCGCCCTTGACGCCGCGCCCGCCGGTCTTGCCCTTGCCCGAGCCGATGCCGCGGCCAATGCGCATGCGGCCCTTGCGGGCGCCATAGTTGTCGGAGAGTTCGTTAAGCTTGGTCATGGTGTAGCACTCGCTTTCGCTTTGAGTCGCGCTGATGGGAGCGCGGCCCTTAGGCGAAGCGGGAGCGAATGTCACCCCTTGTCATGCGCGCCACGGATCAAGCGATCGCGAACGCCCCTGCTTGCCATAGTCTACGGCGTGCAAAGAGGTCCCTGACAGTAAAGCTTGACGTAGATCTCCCCGCGAACCTGCCAACCGCCTGCGCCCTTGAACCAATGCGCAATGTAGTCTCCGCCATAACGGGTATCTCGCTTGAGCGCGGTCCACGTGCCGAGCTCTGCCGCGCGCTGGCCGTTTTCGGACACGCTTACCCGCTGTGGGGTGCGGATGTAGGTCATGAACGCGGGATCGGCAAAATCACGGGCAAAGGACGCCTGCAGCCCTGCCTTGCCCACCGACGACGTGCCGTTGCTCCAGACAAACACGGCATCATCAGCGAAGACCGGCAAGAATGCAGCCATGTCGTGCGCGCGGATCGCCGCGTTGCTGCGCGCACGCAGAGCGCGGATCGCCTCGCCATCGGCGGCAAAGGCGGGCGGGGTCGCGGTCCCCGGATCAATGTCGGAAGCGGCGGCGATCCGCCAAGTCCCCTGCCGCTTGACCCAGGTGTCGGTGAACACCCGGCGCAGCGGCTTCAATTCGGGCGCGGGTCCCCGCTCACTTTCGTGGCCCTGCGCGATCGCGGTATCGCCATAGAACCGCACCTTCAGGTCATCGACGCGGTCGAAGGTGTTGTTTGGCCCTTCACTCACCCACTGCAGGGCCTGTTTCTTGTCATAGAGCGTCCCGGACGCCTTGACGCCCATGAAGTCGTCATCAAGCAACCGGTCGAGCGTGGCGGCATCGCCTGTGACAAATGCACCGCCGAATGCGTCCTCGCCGCGGGTAATCGCCGCAAGATCGTCGGACGCGAACGGCGGTGCTGCGCCCGCCAATGCCAGAACTGCCGCCACGGCGATGGCCCATGTGCCAAGCGAGCGTATGTTTTGCGCTGCAACCACCCGTTACCCCTGCCGTCTCTTTCGCAATCGGACGTGCATTCTAACGGCGGTGTCGGGCTTGGCAATCGACGCGCCGACGCCGGATACCACGAAAAAGCCCCCGGCATTGCTGCCGAGGGCCTTGTCTGCTTGCACACTGCGTCTTCTGGCGCGATGGCCGCGCGGTCAGTCGACCACCGCCACCATGTGCGGAAGCTTCGCGATGGCACCGCGCACTTCGGCGGTGTCTTCCAGCTCGACGACGCGGTGCATCTTGCCCAGACCGAGACCGATGAGGATCTTCTTCTGGCTTTCGGGGCGACGGATCGGCGAGCCGATCTGCTTGAGCTTGATCTTGGCCATGGTTCTTACTCCACGATCGCCGCGGCTTCCGCCTCGGCTTCAGCAGCAACCGCACCGCCACGACCGAGCAGGTCGGCAATCTTCTTGCCGCGACGCTGCGCAACCGACTTGGGGCTGGTCTGATCGGTGAGCGCGTCGAACGTCGCGCGGATCATGTTGTAGGGGTTCGAGGTGCCGACCGACTTGGTCACCACGTCAGCCACGCCGAGGCTCTCGAAGACGGCGCGCATCGGACCACCGGCGATGATGCCGGTACCGGCGGGCGCCGAACGGACGTTCACCTTGCCAGCGCCGAAACGACCCTTGCCGTCATGGTGCAGGGTACGGCCTTCCTTGAGCGGAACGCGGACCATGGTCTTCTTGGCCGAAGCGGTCGCCTTGGTGATGGCTTCCGGCACTTCGCGGGCCTTGCCATGACCGAAGCCGACACGGCCCTTGCCATCGCCGACCACGACGAGCGCGGCGAAACCGAAGCGCTTGCCGCCCTTCACGGTCTTGGAGACGCGGTTGATGTGGACGAGCTTCTCGATCAGCTCCTCGCCGCCTTCCTCGTCACGGTTGCCGCGACCGCGATCATCGCGGCGGCCACGGCCACCACGTTCGCCGCCGCGGTCATTGCCGCCACGACCACGACCACGGTCACCACGACCACGACCCTCGCGGGGCGCGTCGGTGGCCACATCGGCGCCGGCAGCGCCTTCCAGAACGGTTTCGTCAGCCATCTTAGAACTCCAGCCCGTTTTCGCGGGCAGCGTCGGCCAGCGCCTTGACGCGGCCGTGGAACAGGAAGCCGCCGCGATCGAACACGACGGTGGTGATGCCGGCAGCCTTGGCGCGTTCGGCAATGTCCTTGCCCACCTGCGCGGCGGCATCAACCGTGGCGCCGATCGCCTTCTGGCCCTTCACAAGGCTGGAAGCGGCGGCGAGGGTCTTGCCCGCGGCGTCGTCGATGATCTGCGCGTAGATGTGACGGCCGGAGCGGTGCACCGACAGCCGGGGACGGCCGCCGGAACGAGCCTTGAGCGCGGTACGGACGCGCTGGCGGCGGCGATCGAAGAGCGAGAGCTTGGCCATTACTTCTTCTTCCCTTCCTTGCGGAAGATGAACTCGCCGGCGTACTTGATACCCTTGCCCTTGTAGGGTTCGGGCTTGCGCCAGCGACGGATCTCGGCGGCCACCTGGCCAACCTTCTGCTTGTCGATACCCGAGATCAGCACGGTGGTGTTGTCCGGGGTCTTGATCTCGATCCCATCGGGGATCGCGTAATCGACATCGTGGCTGTAGCCGAGCTGCAGCTTCAGGGTCTTGCCCTGCGAGTTGGCGCGGTAGCCAACGCCGGTGATGTTCAGGGTCTTGGTGTACCCTTCCGTCACGCCGACAACCAGGTTGTCGACCAGCGTGCGCTGCATGCCCCAGAACGCGCGGGCGGACTTGGTGTCGTTCGCCGGCTTCACGATGATGGCATTGCCATCAACGGTATAGCTGATTTCGTCGCGCATGGTCAGCGTGAGAGTGCCCTTGGGGCCCTTCACGGTGATCACGCCGTTCGCGATATCCGCGGTGACGCCGCTCGGGATCGTCACCGGCTTCTTGCCGATGCGGCTCATCAGAACACCTCCGCCAGCACTTCGCCGCCGACGTTGGCAGCGCGTGCTTCGGCATCCGAAAGCACGCCCTTCGGCGTCGAGACGATGGTGATGCCAAGGCCGTTGCGGACCACCGGGAGTTCCTTGGAACCCGAGTAGACGCGGCGGCCCGGCTTCGAGACGCGGGCCACGTGCTTGATCGCCGGCTGGCCTTCGAAATACTTCAGCTCGATGCGCAGCTGCGGGTGGGCGCCGGTGGCGTCCTCGCTGAAGCCGCGAATGTAGCCCTCGCGCTGGAGAACTTCGAGCACGTGGAGACGCAGCTTGGAAGCGGGCGAAAGGACCGAGTCCTTCTTCGCCTGCTGGCCGTTGCGGATGCGGGTGAGCATATCACCCAGGGGATCGGTCAATGCCATCTCGTGATCCTTACCAGCTCGACTTGGTCACGCCGGGGATCATCCCCTTGTTGGCGAGATCGCGCAGCTCGACGCGGCAGAGGCCGAACTTGCGGTAGTAGCCGCGCGGACGACCGGTGGTGTTGCAGCGGTTGCGAACGCGGGTCGGGTTCGCGTTGCGCGGCAGCTCGGCCATCTTGAGGCGGGCGATGAGGCGCTCGGTTTCATCGAGCTTCTCATCGTCTGCGACGGCCTTCAGCGCAGCGTACTTCGCCGCGTACTTCTGAACGAGCTTCTTGCGACGCTCATTCTTGTTGATGGAACTCAGTTTCGCCATGGACTTAAGCTCTCTTCTTCAAAACCATTGGCGAGCCTTTCGGGGCTCGAGCCGGAAAATCCTCAGGCGGCCTTCTGCTCTTCAGCAGCGTCGCGCGGGAACGGGAAACCGAACAGGCGGAGCAGCTCGCGCGCTTCGTCGTCGGTCTTGGCGGTGGTGGTGACGATGATGTCCATCCCGCGCACCTTCTCGATCTGGTCGTAGCTGATCTCCGGGAAGATGATCTGCTCCTTCAGACCCATCGCGTAGTTGCCGCGCCCGTCGAACGACTTGGGGTTAAGGCCCCGGAAGTCGCGGATGCGGGGCATCGCGATGGTGATGAGACGGTCGAGGAATTCGTACATCCGTTCGCGGCGCAGGGTCACCTTGCAACCGATCGGCATGCCTTCACGCAGCTTGAACTGCGCGATCGACTTCTTCGCCTTGGTGATCACCGGCTTCTGACCCGAGATGAGTTCCATCTCGGCAGCAGCCGTGGTGACCTTCTTCTTGTCCTGGCTCGCCTCGCCCACGCCCATGTTGAGCGTGATCTTCTCGATCTTCGGAATTTCCATGTGGTTCGCGTAGCCGAACTTGGCCTGCATCGCGGCAGCGATTTCGGCTTCGTACTTGGCCTTCATGCGGGGCACGTACTTGTCAGCCATCGATCGTCTCCCCGGTCTTCACGGCCACGCGGACCTTCTTGCCGTCCTTCGTTTCGAAGCGCACGCGGGTCGGCTTGCCGTCCTTGCCGGCAAGGCCCACCTTCGAGATGTGCAGCGGAGCCTCGCGGCGGTCGATGCCGCCCTGCGGGTTCTCCTGGGTCGGCTTGCGGTGGCGCGCGGCGATGTTCACGCCGGCCACGACAACCTTGTCTTCCTTGGGCATGACCTGCAGCACGGTGCCCGTGCGGCCCTTGTCCTTGCCCGAACGGACGACGACGCTGTCACCCTTCTTGATCTTGGCAGCCGACATTACAGCACCTCCGGCGCAAGGCTGATGATCTTCATGAAGCCGCGGGCGCGCAGTTCACGCACCACGGGGCCGAAGATACGGGTGCCGATCGGCTCTTCGTTCTTGCCGACGAGCACGGCGGCGTTGGTGTCGAAGCGGATCACGCTGCCATCGGCGCGGCGCACATCCTTGCGGGTACGCACGATCACCGCACGGTGCACGTCGCCCTTCTTGACGCGGGCACGCGGCTGCGCTTCCTTGATCGACACGACGATCACATCGCCGACGCTGGCGAAACGACGCTTCGACCCGCCCAGCACCTTGATGCACTGGACGCGCTTCGCGCCGCTGTTGTCAGCGACTTCGAGATTGGACTGCATCTGGATCATTGATCCGGTTCCTTCTCACTGGCTTGCCGGAACCAGTCCGGCAGTTCCAAAACTGTTGTCGACTTTAGACGTCGGCTTCGATCGCGGCGGTCTTGCCGGCCTGCACGCGGTCGACGACCTTCCACGTCTTCAGCTTCGAGATCGGCGCGGTCTCTTCGATGCGCACGGTCTCGCCGGCCTTGAACGAGTTGGTCTCGTCGTGGGCGTGGTACTTCTTCGAGCGGCGGATGATCTTCCCGTAGAGCGGGTGCTTCACCTTGCGCTCGACCTTGACCACCACGGTCTTGTCGGTCTTGTCCGAGACGATCGTCCCGATCAGAATACGCTTGGGCATAGTCTCTTCCTTACGCCTTGGCCGACTGAGAACGCTCAGTCTGCAGCGTCTTGATACGGGCGATGTCGCGGCGGACTTCGCGGATGCGGGCCGGGCGCTCGAGCTGGTTGGTCGCCGCCTGGAAGCGCAGGTTGAACTGCTCGCGCTTCAGTTCGACAAGGTCAGCCTGGAGCTGGTCGTCGGACTTGACGCGCAGATCTTCAAACTTTGCTTTGCTCTGGGCCATCATTCGCCTCCGAGGTGCGAGGTGTCGCCGAGGCGGGCAACGACCTTGGTCTTGATCGGCAGCTTCATCGCGGCGCGGCTGAACGCTTCTGCCGCGAGCGGGCCGGCAACGCCGTCAAGCTCGAACAGGATGCGACCCGGCTTCACGCGGGCTGCCCAGTATTCGATCGAACCCTTGCCCTTGCCCTGACGGACTTCGGCAGGCTTCTTCGACACCGGCACATCCGGGAACACGCGGATCCAGAGACGACCCTGGCGCTTGATGTGGCGGGTGATCGCACGGCGGGCCGCTTCGATCTGGCGAGCGGTAACCCGCTCCGGCTCGAGCGCCTTGAGGCCGTACGAACCGAAGTTGAGGTCCGTGCCACCCTTGGCGTCGCCCTTGATCCGGCCCTTGAAGGCCTTGCGGAACTTGGTCTTTTTCGGTTGCAGCATGGTTCTGTACCTACCTTAGCGCGCCGGGCGGACGCCGGAGGTTTGAGCCTCCATCATCAGCCGGTCCTGCGCCATGGGATCGTGCCCAAGGATTTCGCCCTTGAAGATCCAGGTCTTGATGCCGATCACGCCATAGGCGGTGTGCGCCACGGCTTCGGCATAATCGATGTTCGCGCGCAGCGTGTGGAGCGGCACGCGGCCTTCGCGGTACCACTCGACGCGGGCGATTTCCGCACCGCCGAGACGGCCACCGCAAGTGATCTTGATGCCTTCGGCACCGAGACGGAGCGCCGACTGCACCGCGCGCTTCATCGCACGGCGGAACGCCACGCGGCGAACGAGCTGATCGGCAATACCCTGCGCAACGAGCTTGGAATCGATTTCCGGCTTGCGGATCTCGACGATGTTCAGCTTGACGTCGCCGGCAGTCATCTTCGCGAGCTGGCTGCGCAGCTTCTCGATGTCCGCACCCTTCTTGCCGATGATGACGCCCGGACGGGCGGCATAGATCGACACGCGGCAGGTCTTGGCCGGACGCTCGATGACGACCTTGGAGATCGCTGCCTGCGGCAGGTGCTCCATGATGAACTTGCGCATGGCAAGGTCTTCACGCAGCAGCGTCTGGTAGTTGCGGCCTTCCGCGTACCAGCGGCTATCCCAGGTGCGGTTGATCTGCAGGCGCAGACCGATGGGGTTCGACTTGTGACCCATGATCAGGCCTCCTCACCAGTAGCCGCTTCGCGAACCACGATCCGCAGGCGCGAGATCGGCTTCAGGATGCGGGTGGACTTGCCGCGACCACGGGTGTGGAAGCGCTTCATCGTGATCGACTTGCCAACCGAAGCCTCGGCGACGACGAGCGCGTCGACATCGAGGTTGTGGTTGTTCTCGGCGTTGGCGATCGCCGAGGCGAGCACCTTGCGCGCGTCGACAGCCATCGCCTTCTTCGAGAAGGCGAGGATGTTCATCGCGTCTTCAGCGCGCTTGCCGCGGATCAGGCCGGCAACGAGGTTCAGCTTCTGGGCCGAGCCGCGGATCTGCGTGCCGACCGAGAGCGCTTCGTTGTCTGCAACGCGGCGCGGGGACTTGGGCTTACCCATTAGCGCTTGCCCTTCTTGTCAGCGGCGTGGCCGGGGAACGTGCGCGTCGGCGCGAATTCACCAAGCTTGTGGCCGACCATCTCTTCGTTGACCGAGACGGGGATGAACTTGTGCCCGTTGTAGACGTTGAACGTCAGACCAACGAACTGCGGGAGAATGGTCGAACGACGCGACCAGGTCTTGATCGGACCTGCACGCGAACCAGCATCCTGAGCCACTTCGGCCTTCTTCAGGAGGTGCAGGTCGACGAAGGGTCCCTTCCAGACGGAACGTGCCATGGGGTGTTACCTCTTCTTCTTCGCGTGACGCGAACGGATGATCATCTTGTCCGTCTGCTTGTTGTGACGGGTGCGGGCGCCCTTGGTCGGCTTGCCCCACGGCGTGACCGGATGACGGCCACCCGAGGTGCGGCCTTCACCACCACCGTGCGGGTGATCGACCGGGTTCTTGGCGACACCGCGGGTGAGCGGACGACGGCCGAGCCAGCGGCCGCGACCGGCCTTGGCAAGGTTCTGGTTCGAGTTGTCGGGGTTCGAGACCGCGCCAACCGTACCCATGCAATCGCCGCGCAGGTAGCGCTGCTCGCCCGAGTTCAGGCGGACGATGACCATGCCGCGGTCACGACCGACGAGCTGGACATAGGTGCCGGCCGAACGCGCGATCTGACCGCCCTTGCCCGGCTTCATCTCCACGTTGTGGATGATCGTGCCGACCGGCATCTGGCTGAGCAGCATCGCGTTGCCCGGCTTCACGTCGGTCTTCTCGCCGGCGACGACCTGGTCACCGACCGCGAGACGCTGCGGCGCGAGGATGTAGGTCTGCTCACCGTCCTCGTACTTGACGAGCGCGATGAACGCGGTGCGGTTGGGGTCATACTCCAGACGCTCGACGGTCGCGGGCATGTCCCACTTGCGGCGCTTGAAGTCGATGAACCGGTAGCGCTGCTTGTGGCCGCCCGCGATGCCGCGGCTGGTCACGTGGCCCTTGTTGTTGCGGCCGCCGGTCTTGGTCTTGCCCTCGGTCAGCGCCTTGACGGGCTTGCCCTTCCACAGCGACGACTTGTCGACGAGGATCAGGCCGCGCCGGGCGGGGCTGGTCGGGTTATAGTTCTTGAGTGCCATGGTCTATGCGCCTCAGATACCGCTGGTGACGTCGATCGACTGGCCCGGGGCCAGCGTCACAACCGCCTTCTTGAAGTCCGAACGCTTGTAGGGAGCACCCTTCCAGCGCTTGGTCTTGCCGTCCTGGTTCAGCGTGTTCACCTTGGTGACCTTCACGCCGAACAGGGCTTCGATCGCAGCCTTGATCTGCGGCTTGGTCGCCTTGTCCGCGACCTTGAAGACCACGGCGTTGTGCTCGCTGAGCAGCGTCGACTTCTCGGTGATGTGGGGAGCCACGATCACGTCGTAGTGACGCGTGTCGATTGCGTCCTTAGCCATTGAAACGCGCCTCCAGCTTTTCGACCGCAGCGCGCGTCAGCACCAGCGTATCATGCTTCAGGATGTCGTAGACGTTCGCGCCGATCGCGGGGAGCACATTGACCCCGATGATGTTGCGGGCGGCGCGGGCGAAGTTGTCGTTCACCGCTTCGCCGTCGATCACC
This sequence comes from Novosphingobium sp. AAP93, assembly GCF_001296055.1. NCBI lineage: Bacteria > Pseudomonadati > Pseudomonadota > Alphaproteobacteria > Sphingomonadales > Sphingomonadaceae > Novosphingobium > Novosphingobium sp. AAP93. The sequence continues at coordinate 20,698 of NZ_LJHZ01000020.1, read as the reverse complement.
AGCACCTTCTTGCCGAAGCCCGCCTTGGCGAGCGTCGCGGCGAGCGTGGCGGTCTTGCCGTCGGTGTCGAGCGTGTCGACGACGACGAGGCCGCGACCTTCCGACTGGGCCTTGGTCGAGAGCGCCATCTTCAGACCGAGCGCGCGGATCTTCTTGTTGAGCGAGGGATCGAAGTCACGGACGCGGGGACCGTGGGCCTTGCCGCCGCCGATGAAGATCGGAGCCGCGCGATCACCGTGACGAGCGCCGCCGCCGCCCTTCTGGTTGCCCAGCTTCTTGCCGGTGCGCGCCACATCCGAACGCTCGCGGGCACCGCGGGCCGTGCCGCGACGCTTCTCGAGCTGCCAGGTGACAACGCGGTGGAGGATGTCAGCGCGCGGAGCGACGCCGAACACGGCATCCGAGAGCTCGGCTTCGCCGGCTGCGGTGCCATCGAGATTGAGGACCTGAACCTTCACGGGCTTAACCCTCCTGACCATCGACGGTGGTCTCGACAGCTGCGGTGTCTTCCGCAGGGATGTCGGCAGCCGCCGTGGTGTCGTTGCTGTTGGCAGCCTGCTTGAGGCCCGCCGGATACGGCGCTTCAGCGTGACGGCCGAGCTTGACGGCGTCGCGGACAAGCAGCCAGCCGTTCTTCGAACCGGGGACCGAGCCCTTGACGAAGATCAGGCCGCGCTCATCGTCGGTGCGGACGATCTCGAGGTTCTGCTGGGTGCGCTGACGGTCGCCCATGTGGCCGGCCATCTTCTTGTTCTTGAACACGCGGCCCGGATCCTGACGGTTACCCGTCGAACCGTGCGCACGGTGAGTGATCGAAACACCGTGGGTGGCGCGCATACCGCCGAAGCCCCAGCGCTTCATGGCGCCGGCAAAACCCTTGCCCTGGGTGTGACCGGTGATGTCGACATACTGGCCGGGCACGAAGTGCGAGGCGGCGATGGTCGAGCCGACTTCGAGCAGCGCGTCTTCGGCGACGCGGAACTCGGCGACTTCCATCTTCAGTTCGACTTCAGCCTTGGCGAAATGCTCACGCTGCGGCTTGGCGACATTCTTCTGCTTGGCCTGACCCGCGCCGAGTTGAACCGCGACATAACCGTCGCGTTCTTCGGTGCGAACCGAGACCACCTGGCAATTTTCAAGCGCCAGGACGGTAACCGGCACGTGCCGTCCGTCGTCCTGGAAAAGCCGGGTCATCCCGACCTTCTTCGCGATCACGCCGGTGCGCATGACCATACTCCTTACAGAGGCCTTGCGAGGACCATCCCCGCGAGGCGTGTTCAGCCCGTATGTGAAGCGCGCCCCGTCCGGGCTGAGTGCCCCTGCGTGAACAGGAGCGAACGGGGGACGCTTGCCCGGCTAGGTGCCTCAGCTGAGGCGGCGCCGGAGGTATCCCATTGTCCGGGAGGCCTGGCCTCCAAAACTCTGGTTGCCCCTGCCAAAGCAGAGGCGAAACTTGTTACGCGACCCCCGCCTTCGCGGGGGCAGGGCAAGCTGCCTTAGGCCAACTTGATCTCGACGTTGACGCCAGCTGCGAGGTCGAGCTTCATGAGCGCGTCCACGGTGGCGGCGTTGGGCTGCACGATATCGAGCAGCCGCTTGTAGGTGCGAACCTCGAACTGCTCGCGCGACTTCTTGTCGACGTGCGGGCCGCGGTTGACGCAGAACTTCTCGATGCGCGTCGGAAGCGGAATGGGGCCCCGGATCAGCGCGCCGGTGCGGCGTGCGGTGTCTGCGATTTCGCCAGTGGCCTGATCGAGCACGCGGTGATCAAAAGCCTTGAGACGAATGCGAATATTCTGGGCGTCCATGTCCGTTTACCGATGCGAAAGAGCGAAAACAAAAAGACCAGCCGCTCCACCCTCTCACCCTGCCCCAGCTGTCGAAGCGAGGAGAAAGCGGGCCGCTGATCCGTAAAAACCGGACCGGCGGGAGAAGCGAATCTCCCGCCGGTGCGCGGCCTATATTACTTCGTGATCTTGCTGACAACCCCCGAACCGACGGTGCGGCCACCTTCGCGGATCGCGAAGCGCAGACCTTCGTCCATCGCGATCGGCGCGATGAGACGGACCGACAGGGTCAGGTTGTCGCCGGGCATGACCATCTCGGTGCCTTCGGGAAGGATCACTTCGCCGGTCACGTCGGTGGTGCGGAAGTAGAACTGCGGGCGGTAGTTGGCGAAGAACGGCGTGTGACGGCCACCTTCGTCCTTCGACAGCACGTAGACTTCAGCCGAGAACTCGGTGTGCGGCGTAACCGAACCGGGCTTGGCGAGAACCTGGCCACGCTCGACTTCTTCACGCTTCACGCCGCGAACCAGCGCGCCGATGTTGTCGCCGGCTTCACCCTGGTCGAGCAGCTTGCGGAACATTTCGACGCCGGTGACGACGGTCTTGGTGGTGTTCTTGAGGCCGACGATCTCGACTTCTTCACCAACCTTGACGATGCCGGTCTCGACGCGGCCGGTCACGACGGTGCCGCGACCCGAGATCGAGAACACGTCTTCGACGGGCATCAGGAAGGGCTTGTCGGTCGGGCGCGGGGGCTGCGGGATGTAGCTGTCGACAGCGGCCATGAGCTCGTTGATCGAGTTCTTGCCGATGGCGTCGTCGCGACCTTCGAGCGCGGCCAGGGCCGAACCCTTGACGATCGGAATATCGTCGCCCGGGAAGTCGTACGACGAGAGCAGCTCGCGCACTTCCAGCTCGACGAGCTCGAGGATTTCCTCGTCGTCGACCTGGTCGACCTTGTTCATGTACACGACGAGCGCCGGCACGCCGACCTGACGGGCGAGCAGGATGTGCTCGCGGGTCTGCGGCATCGGGCCGTCAGCAGCGTTCACGACCAGGATCGCGCCGTCCATCTGGGCGGCACCGGTGATCATGTTCTTGACGTAGTCGGCGTGGCCCGGGCAGTCGACGTGCGCATAGTGGCGGTTGGCGGTCTCGTACTCGACGTGCGCGGTCGAGATGGTGATGCCGCGCTCGCGCTCTTCCGGAGCCTTGTCGATGTTCGCGTAGTCGGTGAACGTCGCGCCGCCGGTCTCGGCGAGCACCTTGGTGATCGCTGCCGTCAGGGTGGTCTTGCCATGGTCGACGTGACCGATGGTGCCGATGTTGCAGTGCGGCTTGGTCCGCTCAAACTTAGCCTTGGCCATTGCTCAAACCTTCTTCTCTAAAATTGCAGATACTGCGGGTTCGAGGTCGGCGCCCGCTGAATCAGGCGCCGCCCCTAGATTGATCCGCTTGCTTATGCAAGCCCGCCGTTCCCCGGTAATCCGCACCGGAGCGCGAAGTCCCGGAAAACGCCGTGTTACGCCATCTTCGCCTTGATCTCGGTCGCGACGTTTGCCGGGACTTCATCGTAGTGATCGAAGAACATCGAGTAGTTCGCGCGTCCCTGCGTGAACGAGCGCAGCTGGTTCACGTAGCCGAACATGTTCGCCAGCGGGACCATGGCGACAACCGCCTGGGCATTGCCCCGGCTGTCGGTGCCCTGGATCTGGCCGCGCCGCGAGTTGATGTCGCCGATCACGTCGCCGAGGTATTCCTCCGGCGTGATCACCTCGACCTTCATGATCGGCTCGAGCAGCTTGATCCCCGACTTCTGTGCCACTTCGCGCATCGCGCCGCGGGCGCAGATTTCGAAGGCCAGCGCCGACGAGTCGACGTCGTGGTAGGCGCCGTCATAGAGCAAGACTTCGAAGTCGATGATCGGGAAGCCGATCAGCGAGCCGGTCTCGGCGGTTTCGCGGAAGCCCTTCTCAATGGCGGGGATGTATTCCTTCGGAATGTTGCCGCCCTTGATCTCGTCCTTGAAGACGAAGCCCGAACCGCGCTCGCCCGGCGTGACCTTGACCTTCACGCGGCCGAACTGACCGGTACCACCCGACTGCTTCTTGTGGGTGTAGTCGATGTCCACCGGCTTGCCGAGGTATTCGCGGTAGGCCACCTGCGGCGCGCCGACATTGGCCTCGACCTTGAACTCGCGCTTCATGCGGTCGACCAGGATCTCGAGGTGGAGTTCGCCCATCCCCTTGATGATGGTCTGGCCCGATTCATGGTCGGTCGAGACGCGGAAGCTGGGATCCTCGGCCGAGAGACGGTTGAGCGCGATGCCCATCTTCTCCTGGTCGGCCTTGGTCTTCGGCTCCACCGAGAGCTCGATCACCGGCTCGGGGAATTCCATGCGCTCAAGGATGATCGGCTGCTTTTCCGAGCACAGCGTATCGCCGGTGGTAGTCTCCTTGAGACCGGCCAGCGCGACGATGTCGCCCGCGTAGGCCACATCGATGTCTTCGCGGTTGTTGGAGTGCATCAGCAGCATGCGGCCGACCTTCTCCTTCTTGTTCTTCACCGAGTTCAGGTAGCTGCCCTTGGTCAGCGTGCCCGAATAGATGCGGGTGAAGGTCAGCGAGCCGACGAAGGGGTCGTTCATGATCTTGAACGCGAGCGCCGAGAACGGTGCCTCGTCCGACGTGGCGCGGCTGTCCGGCTCGTCGGTGTCGGGGTTGATGCCCTGCACGTCTTCGATGTCGAGCGGCGAAGGCAGGTAGTCGACCACGGCGTCGAGCAGGGGCTGCACGCCCTTGTTCTTGAACGCCGAACCGCACAGCACCGGCACGAACGACTGGTTCAGCGTGCCCTTGCGGATCAGCGCCTTGAGCGTCGCGACGTCGGGCTCGTTGCCTTCGAGGTACGCTTCCATCGCCTCGTCGTCCTGCTCGACGGCAAGCTCGATGAGGTTGTTGCGATATTCGGCCGCTTCGTCGGCCATGTCGGCCGGGACCGGCTCATAGAAGAACTCGGCGCCGAGGCTTTCGTCCTTCCAGATGATCGCGCGGTTCTCGACGAGATCGACGAGACCCTTGAAATCGCTTTCGGCGCCGATCGGCAGATAAAGCACCGCCGGCTTCGCGCCGAGGCGATCGATGATCGTCTGCACGCAGTACTTGAAGTTCGCACCGGTGCGGTCGAGCTTGTTGATGAAGCACATGCGCGGCACGTTGTACTTGTCGGCCTGGCGCCACACCGTTTCCGACTGCGGCTCGACGCCGGCAACGCCGTCGAACGCGGCAACCGCGCCGTCCAGCACGCGCAGCGAACGCTCGACTTCGATGGTGAAGTCGACGTGGCCGGGGGTGTCGATGATGTTCAGGCGGTGATCGCGCCAGAAGCAGGTCGTCGCGGCCGACGTGATCGTGATGCCGCGTTCCTGCTCCTGCTCCATCCAGTCCATCGTCGCGGCGCCGTCGTGGACTTCGCCGATCTTGTAGGACTTTCCGGTGTAGTAGAGGATACGCTCGGTCGTCGTGGTCTTGCCGGCGTCGATGTGCGCCATGATGCCGAAATTGCGATAGCGCTCGAGCGGATGGCTGCGGGCCATGGGAGGTTCCTTGGGTTCGGGATAGGCCGGATGGTTCCGGCCCGCCCCATAGAGTGCTTAGCGTGACCGTTTCAAGACGGCTGCCTGATCATCCCGTGACAATCAGGCAACCCTCTCGGGCAAGCCGCTGCTTACCAGCGCCAGATTACCAGCGGTAGTGGCTGAACGCGCGGTTGGCGTCGGCCATGCGGTGGGTATCTTCACGCTTCTTCACCGCGTTGCCGCGGTTGTTGGCAGCGTCGAGCAGTTCGGACGAGAGGCGTGCAGCCATCGTGGTTTCGCTGCGATTGCGCGCGGCAGTGATCAGCCAGCGGATGGCCAGCGCCTGCGCACGCTCGGCACGCACTTCGACGGGGACCTGATAGGTCGCACCACCGACGCGGCGGCTGCGCACTTCGATCTGCGGCTTCACGTTGTTGAGCGCATCATGGAACAGCTGCAGCGGGTCCGCCTTGGCGCGGGCCTGCATGGTTTCCATCGCACCGTAGACGATGCTTTCCGCGACCGACTTCTTCCCATCGAGCATGAGGTTGTTCATGAACTTCGAGAGGATCTGATCGTTGAACTTCGGATCCGGCAGGATTTCCCGCTTTTCGGGACGACGACGACGAGACATATTCTGTACTCCTTCGGAGTGCGGCGGCCCTGTCCGGGCCAGCCTTGCGGCTCCGATCCCAGATGAGACTTACTTCGGGCGCTTGGCGCCGTACTTCGAACGCGACTGCTTGCGGTCCTTGACACCCTGGGTATCGAGCACGCCGCGCAGCACGTGATAGCGCACGCCCGGAAGGTCGCGCACACGGCCGCCGCGGATGAGCACCACCGAGTGCTCCTGCAGGTTGTGACCTTCGCCCGGGATGTACGAGATGACTTCGCGGCTGTTGGTCAGGCGGATCTTGGCCACCTTGCGCAGCGCCGAGTTCGGCTTCTTCGGGGTCGTCGTGTAGACGCGGGTGCAGACGCCACGCTTCTGCGGGTTCTGCTCCATCGCAGGGACCTTGGACTTGGTCTTCTGCGGTTCGCGGCCCTTGCGGACCAGCTGGTTGATCGTAGGCATGAAGGACTCTTCACCTTGGTTGCGGGCGCGGCAGGAACCAGGTGAAGGCTTGCGGGTGCTCTCATCCAGCAGCGGGCAGGCCCTGCAAGGGCCTTGCGCCGAAATGCTGCATGAGCCGAAAACGCTCCACCCGGGGCAAGTCGCCACCGGGTTACTTTGACGGCTGACGGAATGGATTGGCCTGCACCCGATTCGGGACACTGGACCAAACACAAGAGGGACCATACGAAAGACGGAAAACCGCCTTCGAGGCCCCACTTGCCGCGCACCGGCAATGTTCAGCTCTGTTGAACCGATCAGCCTGAGGCCTCTCGGGACGACGCGCCCTTAGGCCGGAACCGCCCGCCGGTCAAGCATCAAGCCGCCGGCGGGCCTTTGAGGCGGACCTATTCTGCCGCTTCCGCGAGCGGCGGGTAGTCCCGGCGCAGGATCGAACCGACCGAATGGTCCAGCATGGCAAGGGCCACGTGAAGCCAATCATCCATCGCGGCAAGTCCCCGCGACGACAGGCGGACGAACGTGCGGCGTCCGTCGCGACCGTCTTCCTCGCGCTCGACCAGCCCTCGTGCCTCCAGGATACGCAGCCAGCGCAGAGCCGTGGTCGGCGGGACATTGGCTCCGATGCAGGCACTCGTGGTGGGCACCGGCCGCCCCTCGCGCGTCGCGACATAGAGATCGAGCAGGATGTCCCATGTCGGTTCGCCGAACAGGTCTCCGGGCAAATGCCGGTCACGGCGGCGGCGGATCGCGTACGTCTCGCGGGCGAAAGCCAGCAGCGCCTCTGGCGTGATCCGTGCCGAGGCCTCGTGCAGTCCGGCGGCGACCGCGGCGGTCACTTCGGGCGCAGCAACGCGGCCCGCCTCGCCGATCGGATCCTGCCCGGCTACCGTATCGGTCAGCGAAGCCGGATTGGCACGGCGCAAAGCAGCGCGGCGGCGGCCACGATCGTGGCGGCGGATGATGCGCGAGCTCATGCGAGGCGCCACGAATGATAGCGGCCAATGCGGCGCTGGCGCTCGACATGCGCCCCCGTGCCGATTGCCAGCACGATCAGCTGAAACAGGAAAGGCATTTGCGTCATCGTCCAATAGGCTCGGCGGACCATGTCCACTTCCCAGAGCTTTGCGACATGGCCAAGCACGACGAGAACCTGTGAGGCAGAGACCCACAGCGGCCAGCCGCGATTGGCGTAGAGCGCCACCCAGAGCAGAGTGAAGAATGCCCAGGTATCGATCACCAGGTGTCCCGGGTTGACCGTGTACCAGGCCGGATCGCCGAACAGCATATGATTGCCCACATCCAGTGCGAATGTGGAAAGCAGCACCGTCGCCACCAGTTGTTCGGGCTCGTCCCCCTTCCGGGCGGCGAACAACACAGTGGCGATCAGCGCCATGCGAAGTATCCAGAGCCACACCATGGCGGGTCAGGATTTCCGATCGGTGGTCTGGATCGACATCACGCGGCCTGGGCCACCGATGCCGGAACCGCATCGACGATGCCAGCGCCTTCAAGGAGTGCAGCCGGCGGACAGGCATCGTTGCCGCCGCAGGTCTCGACCGAGATCGTGCTGAGCCGGCCATGGACGCGGGCGAGTTCGCCGCCGGCATCGAGGAGGTCCTGCTGGCTCTTGAGCAGACGCATGAGCGCGTCCTGGCCGAGGAAAGGCGCAACACCCGTTTCACGGCGGGCACCAACCATCGTCTGAAGCAGCTGCGCCTGGCGCACGAGCGCCTCGTCGAGCGCTGCTTCTGCCTGATGCAGATCGCGGGCGATCCGCAGCTGCGCCACGGCAAGTGGCATCTCAGGCGCTGTCTGGGTAGCAAAAGCGGTCATCACTGTCTCTCCATGCCTGGAGCCCTCCCCCGGGCCCACATCTGCCAACAAGATGGAGAGGTTCGCGCCGGTTCAGTGTGCGATGATCTGCGACAACTGCGCAAACATCGCGAGACCGCCCATGACGATCAGGATCAGGAACATGGCGAAGGCCGCAATGGTCCCGAGCCGGAGTAGGGTCCCGTAAGGCCCGTCGAACATCTCCGGGAGGACATGATGGTAGGGCTCGGCCAGTGCTTCGTCGCTGCGGTACACGGCCCTTGGCAGTGAACCCCGGCGGCTCGGCGGGCTTTGTATCCAGTCCGTCCTGTCTTCCCGGATCGATTCCTGCAGCGCATCTGCCAGCGGCGCGACATCGGAAAAGTCATATACGGCTCGTTCGTATATGGCTGGAACGGGCGCCGGACCGGCAACAAGACGACGATAGGCCTGCGCCACCTCGCCGCGCGTGGCGACGCCGAGCTTGGCGCGGGCCAGCATGATGCGCTGATCGACCGTATGGTGCGAGATACCCAGGATGCGCGATATCTCCTTGGAGGTCTTGTGCTCGATCAGGAGGTCGAGGACGGCACGCTGCTTGTCGGTAAGCGCTGTCAGGATACCGTGCGCCATCTCCGATTCGGTCGACTCGGAACGCAATGTACCATCCTGGTCCGCCACTGCCTGCGCTGCCGCAGAACAAGCCGGCTTGTCGGCATCCGGCAGGCGCGGCATTGCTAGCTTATGATCCGACTTTCCCATGATTTCTTGTTATGACCCTGAAATCGCCAAACCGGCGGTAAAAATGGATTAAGACTGGCTTGACCGCAAGAACTACTCAACTTCATCACCTGTTTCGGACCAAATCGTACGAGTGGACATTGCCGACTGTGGCAAAAAATCATATGACTCCTAACATAGGTTAAATTAGATATTAACTCCGGAGCAAGGATAGCATGAAGCCGCGGATGTTCGCCCGGCGAACCGGCAAGGTTCTCGCAACCAGCCGTGCGGCGATGGCGCTCGTGTTCCTCGTGGCGCTTCTGATTGATCCCACCAAGCCAGGACCTGGCGGTTCGGGCGTTTACATCATGCTGGCTGCCTACCTCGCGGGCGCTGCGGTGATGATCATGATCGCCTGGCGCAGCTGGTGGTGGGAGTTCCGCCTCGCGCCGTGGGTTCACGGGATCGATACACTGGCATTTGTCTTCGCGGTCTACTTCTCCGAAATCAGCAAGGCGGATTTCAACAGTCCGTTCATGGCGCTCACCGCGTTCCTGCTGATCAGCGCGACCTTGCGCTGGGGCTGGTTTGCTGTCGCGTGGACAGCGCTCGCACTGATCGGGCTCAATCTCGTGATCGGCACCGGACTGTTCGTCTTCGGCTTCCCGTTCGATCCATACCGCTACGGCCGTCGGTTGATGTATCTTGGCGTCCTCTCGATCATGATGGTCTGGCTCAGCGGCGAGCAGCGCGGGCCGCGTTCCGCGCCGATGCCGCGCACCCCCGGCACGCCCGGCGAGCGGCGCAATGCGACCCTCGTGGATACGCTGACCTTCGCGCGCGTCTCACTGCAGGCGCGCGGTGCAGCCATCGCGGTGCCTCACGGCGAGGAGCCCTGGACCGAATTGCTGCGCGATTCCGGCTATGCGGTGATTGTCGAGCGGCTGGGGCCTGAAGTGCTGGAGGGCTGCTTCGGCGAGCCGGACCGGGCCTCCCTGATCGACCGCACGCGCGGGCGCCGCATCATCAGCCGCGCCAGTTCCTATCCGATCGCCTTGAATGGCCCGGTCGACGCGCCGCTCGCCGAGCATTGCGGGGTCAAGGAGGCGATGATCGTCACCTTCGAAACCGCCGCGGGCCCCGGGCAGCTCCTCATCTGGGGCATTCCGGACATGTGCGTCGACGATCTCCCGCTGGTCGAGACGATCGGCCGCCACCTCAGCACCGAACTCGACCGCGAAGATCTTGCGGAACTGGCGCAGGCCGCGTCCGCCGCCGCTCTGCGGGACGCGCTCGCGCGCGATCTGCATGACAGCGTGGCGCAATTTCTCGCCGGCACGCTGTTCCGCCTCGAAGCACTTTCGCGCTGGATCCGCGAGGGGCAGGATCCCACCGACGAGATCAACGACCTCAAGGCCGCGCTCAGGCGCGAGCAGGGCGAACTGCGCGCGATGATCCAGCGGCTGCGGCGGGGCGAGGAAGGCGACCGCCGCACCGATCTCATCGAGGAACTGGAAACACTGCTGGGAGAAATGAGCCAGCATTGGCACATCACCGTCCGGCTCGAGGCGCAGATCCGGCCCATGCCGGTATCGATCGGCCTGGCCCACGAATTGCGACAGTTGATGCGCGAGGCGATCGCCAATGCCGCCCGCCACGGCAGTTGCAGCGATGTCGCCGTCTCGGTCAGCACCGGCGGTCCGGGCCTCACCTTGCGGATCGCCGACAACGGCGAAGGCTTCCCCACCGACAGTCCAATCCATCGCCCCCGATCGATCAGCGAACGCGTCGAGGCTCTGGGCGGAACTCTCTCGATCTGCCATAATCGCCCCGGTGCGGTGCTTGATATCGCTTTGCCCAATAGGATTGCCTGATGATTCCCGTTCTTGTTGCCGATGATCACGGTTTCATTCGTGCCGGTGTCGAAGCCGTTCTGCGCGGCAGCCGGTTCCAGGTCGTTGCCGGCACGGCCAGCGGCGAGGAAACGCTTGCCGCTATCAGCACCCACGATCCGTCCATTGTCCTGCTCGATATCAACATGCCCGGAATGAACGGCGTGCAGGCGCTGGAAGCGCTGCGGTCGAAGGGGGACAAGCGCGCGGTCGTGCTGCTGACGGCGGGGATCAACGATCGCCAGCTGCTCGCGGTGATGCGCGCTGGGGTCGAAGGCATCGTCTACAAGGACGGCGCCGAAGGCGGCCTCGTCGAAGTGCTCGAGAAAGTCCACGCGGGCGGCAAGGCGATCGATTCCGCCCTGCTCCAGCGCGCGCTCGATCTTTCGTTGAGCGTCGAGACCGGCGGCCCGCTCGAACGCCTCAACCAGCGCGAGCGCCGGATCGCCCGCCTCGTCGCGCGCGGCATGCGCAACCGCGATATCGGCGCGGAGCTCGGCATCGGCGAAGGCACGGTGAAGGTCTACCTCCACGCGATGTACCAGAAGCTGGGCATCGAAAACCGCACCGAACTCGCGCTGCTGGCGGTCAACGACCCCGGCGAGTAAGCCCGGCCCCGGCCCGCTCAGGCCGGTTCCAGCACCACTGTTGCCGCCGCCGTATTGCTGATCGGCAGGTGGTAGTTGCGCATCACCATCGCCTGCGGTGCATCGCCCAGCGCTCCGCGTGCGGCGATCCAGTTGAGGATTTCGACGCCTTGCGTCCCCGCCAGTTCGGCCACTTGCTCGGCCGTGTGGCCGGCAAGCGCAGCGGGATCATCAGCCAGGTGATCGAGGCAGAAGCGGTCGTAGTCCGGGTTCATGAACCCCGCCCGCGCGCCCTCCAGCTGGTGTGAAAGCCCGCCGGTCCCCATCACCACGATCCGCTCGTCCCCCCGCCAGCTGCGCAAGGCGCGGTCGACAGCCTGCCCCAGCGCGAGGCAGCGCCGCGGTGAGGGCAGCGGGAACTGCACCGTGTTGATCGCGATCGGCACAAGCTTGACGGGCCACGCCTCGGCATCGGGCCAGGCCAGCTCGAACGGGATCGAGAGCGCATGGTCGACCATCATCTTCTGGCAGGTGGTGATGTCGAATTCGGCCTCGACCAGTGTCTCGATCAGATGCCAGGAAAGGTTCGGGTGGCCCTCGAAGCTCTTGTAGACCGGCTGGCCCCAGCCCTCGTCCGCGTTGTCATACTTTGCCGCCGCACCGACCGCGAACGTGGGCATGGCATCGAGGAAGAAATTCAGGCCGTGGTCGTTGTAGAAAACCACCGCGACATCGGGGCGGACATCGGCAAGCCACCGCCGCACCGGCGGAAACCCGTCGAAGAAGGGCTTCCAGTAGTCCGCCTGCTGATCGCCGCGCTGGATCGCGCCGCCGATGGCCGGAACATGGCTGGTGAAGTAACCGCCGACGACCTGTGCCATTACACGCTCTCCCGCTGGCAGTCGGCGGCAAGCCTCCCGCCCAGATGCAATCCGCCGAGTTCAGGATCGACACCGGCCCGCGCGGCGATCAGCATGGCCTTGAAATCCGCCACACTGCGCCCGGTCTGGAGCGCACCCAGATCCTGCACGTTGAGCCCCAGGATGCCGGCCAGCTTGGCGAGGTAATAGACGTTGCCGCCAGCCGCGAGCATCGCGGGCACATCCCGCGCGGCGACCGCAGCGCGTTGCACCTCGGTGAGGCCGTACTTGCGACAATAGCCGTCTTCATCCGCCGCGAAGGCCGCGCGGTTGGCTGCGTCGTTGAACGAAAAGCACATGGCGTTGAGCTCGAAGCCACGCATCGCAAGATCACCATCGAACAGGGCCGTGCCGGGGATCGAGCGGCGCAGATCACGCGATGCAGGAGACGATGCAGGTGGCATGGGACACTTCTCTCGCCAGAAGGCCGGGATGCCCCGGCATCTCTGCCTAGCAACCCCGACGCGACCGCGAATTGACCGGCGTCAATCCCGTCCCGCCAATTGTGAAACGCTTGCTTCTATGCAAAGTTACGTAACGGACAATGCGGATTGCGCCCATATCGCCGCGGCGCCAATCTTGGATCTATGGCCCTGACCAATGCCGAGCGGCAGCGTCGCTATCGCCAGAAGCTGAAACTTCGCGCATCGCCGGATGGCGTTGGCGCGCAGGCGCGTGTGGCGGTCGAGCGTGCGGTGCAGGCGCTCTGGGCCTTTCACCAACGGCCGGGTCCGGGCGGAATCGACTGGTCCGCAATCGATGGGTGCACGTCACTGGCAGAGTATCGCTCCGAACTGGAGCGAAGTCCGGGTAATCTGATCCAAGCAGCGCGGGCATTTATCCCCGATTTTGCCGGGCTCACTGCCGATGAAGCGCGCGCTATCGCCGTGGTCATCGCAATCTCCGATGCGTTGCGCCTTGCTCCCGCACGCGATTACGCCGTCCCCGGGGAAGCTTGAGCCTGGCCCTGCTTCACCGTACAGATTGCGCTATTCCCTATACCTAACATGCGGTTAATGGCGTTTCTTGTCACCTGAACAACCCTCGAGCCGCCAATCACGCCGTCGCAGCCTTGATCTCACTTGCGAGTCGATCAGATTGCATTCTGGCACGCGGCTAGCATTCCCGTTGCCTAGACGTATTACAGTAACGCAACATCCCTAGGCGGGTCTTCCGCCGATGGGGATGCAAGTGCGCTTGCACGATGCAGTTGTATCAGGTTAGCCGCAAGACGGCAGGGGGACTATGAGCGTAGACAGACAATTCATGCGGCTTTTTGCAGCGCGTTATCGCGGCGGCATTGTTCTGGTCGCCGTGGCCAGCGTGATGCTCAACGTGCTGGTTTTCGCCGGCTCGGCCTACATGCTGCTCGTTTACGATTCCGTCTTGCCCAGCCGCAGCGTGCCGACGCTGATCGGCCTGTTTGGCATGCTGCTGCTGGTCTACGTGTTCCAGTCGGTGTTCGAGGCAATCCGGGGCGAGGCTCTGCTGGGCATAGCCAACGGGGTTCACGACGATCTGTTCGAAGCCGTGCATTATGCCACGGTCACCCGCCCCTTGCGCGCAGGCGCGGACAAGGGCGACGGCCTGCAGTTCACGCGCGATCTCGATTCCATTCACACTTTCCTTGCCGGGCAAGGTCCGATTGCACTGATCGACCTGCCGTGGGTGATCATGTTCATGATCGTGCTGTTCGCACTGCACTGGTGGCTGGGCGTCACCGCACTGGCCGGCGTGTTCGTCATGGCCGGGATCGCCATCATCTCCAACCGGCGCACCAATGCCGGTTCGCGCGAGCTTGCCAACATCACCGGCCGCCGCTCCGCTGCTGCCCTGTCCGAAATCCGCTTTGCCGAAAGCGCTTATGCGATGGGCATGCAGGAACGGCTGGTGGCGCGCACGGCAGGGTGGGAAGGCAATTTCATCGAAGCACAGTCCTACCTCTCGCGCACGGTCACCCGGCTCGGCGGCGCGAGCAAGGCATTCCGCATGCTGCTGCAGTCGCTGATCCTCTCGGTCGGCGCGCTGCTGGTGATCGACGGCAAGGCAAGCGGCGGCGTGATCCTTGCCTCCTCGGTGCTTTCGGGCCGCGCACTCGCGCCGGTCGATCAGGCGATCGCCACCTGGAAAAGCCTCGTCGCCGCGCGCATGGGCTGGGGCCGCATCACGCAGGCCGTCGCCACTTTCCGCAAGCCCGCCGCGCGCGGTGTCGTGCTGGACCGCCCTTCAAGCGAGCTTTCGGTGCGCGATATCTGGGTCGCGCCGCCGGGCACGCAGCGCTTCACGCTCTCGGGCGTTTCGTTCAACCTCACGCCGGGGCAGGTGCTCGCCGTGATCGGGCCGAGCGCAGCGGGCAAGACCACGCTGGTGCGCGCGATCCTCGGCATCTGGAAGCCAAACCGCGGCGAAGTGCGGCTCGACGGCGCAACGCTCGACCAGTGGGATCAGGAAACGCTCGGCAGCTATTTCGGCTATGTTCCGCAGACGGTGGACCTCGTCGACGGCACGATCGGCCAGAACATCGCACGGTTCGATCCCGATGCGACGTCCGAGGGGATCATGGCGGCGGCCAAGGCTGCCGGGATGCACGAGGTGATCCTCGCCCTCCCCGACGGCTATGAGACACCCGTTTCCGCTGGCGCGGTCGAGCTTTCCGCGGGACAGCGCCAGCGCATCGGCCTTGCCCGCGCGCTCTATGGCGATCCGTTCCTGCTCGTGCTCGACGAGGCCAATTCCAACCTCGATGCGGCCGGTGACGCGGCACTGGCCAATGCCATTGCTGGCATGCGCGCGCGCGGCGGCATTGTCATCATGATCACGCACCGCCCCGCCACGCTGGGCCCCGCGACCCACCTCGCAGTCATCAACACCGGACGACTTATGGACTTCGGCCCGCGCGATGAAGTGCTGCAACGCATGCAGGCGCAGAACGCGCCGGGCCAGGTCAGCGCCGAAGCCAGCAGCAATCCGGCCAGGGAAGCCACAGCATGAACATGCCCACCACCATTCCCGATCCCGCGCGCCAGCTTCTGCCGGTGTTCGCAGAGGAAGGGGCGGACAAGGCAAAGTCGCCGGTCCTGCTCAAGCGACTGACTTACACTATCGGCGGCCTGTTCATCGTGCTGCTCCTGCTCGCCGCGCTGATCCCGATGGGCGGTGCGGTGATCGGCGGCGGCTCGGTCGGCATGGAATCGCGCGTGAAGCGCATCGCCCACCCCACCGGCGGCGTGATCAAGGCGATCTATGTGCACAATGGCGAGCACGTCACGCAAGGTCAGCTGCTGATGCGGCTCGACGACCGGGTGACCGGTGCCGACGCGACGTATTCCAACCTCACCGTCGAACAGCTGCTGGCGCAGAAGGCGCGGCTCGAAGCGGAGCGGCTCGGTTCGGGCCGACTGGTCTTCCCGGCGGAGCTGGTCAATTCGAAGAACCCCAGTGCTGCCAAGGCCATGGCTGACGAGAGCCGCCTCTTCTCGATCCGCCAGACCGAAGAAGCGGGGCTGCGCGCGCAGCTCGCCGCGCGGGTGCAGCAATACAACGAGGAGATCCGCGGGCTGGAATCGCAGATCGCCGCGCTCAAGGAGCAGCGCCGGCTGATCGAGCCCGAGCGGCAGGGCGTGAAGGACCTGTGGGACAAGCAGCTCGTCACGATCAACCGGCTCAACCAGCTGGAGCGCACCGCGGTCGATCTCGACGGCAACGTCGGCTCGCTCCAGGCGCAGATCGCGCAGGCCCGCGCCCGCATCACCGAAGCGCAGCAGCAGTCGATCCAGCTCGCGCAGACGCGGCGCGTGCAGGCAGGCACCGATCTTGCGCAGATCAATACCGCGCTCAACCAGCAGCAACTGCGCAGCGTTGCCGCATCGGACCAGCAGGACCGCAGCGAAATCCGCGCGCCCTACACCGGGGTCATCGAGAAGATCGCGTTCGCTGCCGTCGGCGACGTCGTGAAGCCGGCCGAGCCGATCATGGAAATCGTGCCCGATCGCGATACCTTCGTGGTCGAGGCGATGGTCAGCCCGGCGGACATCGACCAGACGATGGTTGGGCAGAAGGCGCGCGTGCTGTTCACCTCGTTCAACCGGCCGACCACGCCCGAGATCCTCGGCAAGGTGATCTACGTCGCGACTGACCGCAGCGAGACCCCGGAAACCCGGCAGGCCTTCTACATGGTACGGATCGAAGTCGATCTGGCTGCCGTGAAGAAGGAAGGCCTCGCGCTGCGCAGCGGCATGCCGGCGGAAGTCTACATCGAGACCGGCCACCGTTCGATGCTCTCCTACCTCACGAAGCCGTTCATGGACCAGTTCATGCGCGCCTTCCGCGACAATTGAGCGGCGTGACAATGGCCCCTCGACTGTACATTCGCGCTGCGCTGCTCGCTGCCTCGGCGGCCTGTGCCGTGCTGAACCCGGCTTTTGCGCAAGAACTCCCGATGGCGCGTCCGGTTCAGGGCCCGCCCGATACCGGCGCCTCGGCGAGCAGCTATGGCACCGAAGATCCGGACAGCGGGCGCGATCCCGGCGATTATCGTGCCGACGCGGATGACAACGCCGCTGACGCAACCGACCGCATCGCCGTGCGTCCCGAACTGCCGGAGGGAACCCCGGCCGATGTCGCGGAACTCGCGGCTTCGGGCATACCGGTGACGTCGCTTACCGACGCGCTGCGGTTGGCCTACTGGACCTCGCCGACACTGCTCGCCCAGCGCGCGACGGTGCGCAGCTTTGACTACCGCATCGCGCAGGCGCGGGCGAACTACGGGCCGAGGCTCACCTACAGCCTCGCCACGACCTTCCAGAGCGACCGTTTCGACCAGCGCCGCGGTCCGCCGCTCAACCTGTCCGGCTGGACCACGACAGCCTCGGCCATTCTCAACCAGCCGCTGTTCACCTTCGGCCGCAATGCCGCGCAGGAGCGCAACTCGCAGGCGCAGCTCGAATTCCAGCGCCAGGTCTTGCGCTCGACCGAGCAGCAGGCCCTGCTCGATGCCATCGCCACCTATATCGGCGTGCTGCGCGATCGGGCGGCGGTCCAGATCGCCAAGGACAACCTCGCCGCGCTCCAGCGCCAGCTCGATGACAACAAGTCGCGGCTCGCGGTTCGCGAAGTGACCGCGACCGATGTGCAGCAGATTGCCACTCGCGTGTCGCTGGGTCAGGCGCAAGTCTACAACGCGCAGCGCGATGCCGCCTCGAGCGAGGCCGCGTTCCTGCGCATGGTCGGTGTGCCCGCGGGCGAACTCGTGCCGCCCAATCCGCTCCAGTTGCCGGTTGTCCAGCTCGAGGAAGCCTACGCCTATGCGGAGCTGCACAGCCCTGTAGTGCTCGCCGCGCAGGCGCGCGAGAAGGTCTCGCGGGCCAGTGTCGCAGCGGCGAAGTCGGATCTCCTGCCGCGCGTCGATTTCCAGGGCAGCGCCAGCTACGGATCGCAAAGCGCCTATACCGACGATCTGAGGCAGCGCGATCTGCGGGGGCAGTTCATCATTTCCGGGCCGATCTTCGAAAGCGGCCTGCGCAAGGCGCGGGTGAGCGAGGCGATGGCCGCGAACGACGCCGATTGGCGCCTGCTCGATGCGTCCCTTCGCGAAAACCGCGCCACGCTTGCCGCCGCATGGAACGACTGGCAGGCCCAGCAGGCCGCGATCGCCAGCTTCCGCTCGGCCGAAGATTCCGCGCGCAAGGCCTATGAAGGCGCGGTGCTGCAGCAGCGTGCCGGGCTGATCACCACGCTCGATGTGCTCGATCTCGCGCGCGAACTGCTGCTGGCGCGCAGCAATTCGAACACCGCCATCGCCAACGCCTATGTCGCCAAGGCCCGCGTGCTTGCGGCGGCGGGCGCGCTCGAGCAGGCGTGGCTGATGCCCGATGCCGCGCGCTATGACGCCGAGCGGCACTTGCGCAAGGTCCGGCACAACGGCGATGTGCCGCTTGCCACCCCGATCCTGCGCGCGTTCGAGAATGCCGGCGCGATCGGCAGCACCGCCACCCGCCCGGTGCGCGATCCAACCGGCGAGCGCACCGCCGCACCGGTCGTGATCGTCCCGGCAGACAAGCTGGTCGCCCCGGCCCCGCCGCCTGCCGATCCGCCGAAGTAGGCCATGCCCGGCGGGGGCCACAAAATAGTTCTCGCAAGGAACCCCCGGCAGGAGTAGCGGCGCGCCGATGGACCGAAACGCGACTCAGGATGGCGTGCCGCCAGACGGCACGGCCGCCGACCACAGCTCTGTTTCCGGCAGCGAAGCGACAGCGCCTCCTTCCGAGGCCCACCACACAGGCCACGGCCATCAGAAGGAAAGTCTTGCCACGCTCGCTGTCGGCGCGATCGGCGTGGTGTTCGGCGATATCGGCACCTCGCCGCTTTACTCGTTCAAGGAAACCTTTGTCGGCCACCACCTGCTGAAGGTGGACCAGACCCACGTGTTCGGCGTGCTCAGCATCGTGTTCTGGACGATGATCCTGATCGTGACGGTCAAGTACCTGTTCATGGTCCTGCGCGCTGACAACAAGGGCGAAGGCGGCAGCCTCGCGCTGCTTGCGCTGGTCAGCCGCTGCCTGCCGAGCCAGCGCTGGACATATGTAATGGCCCTGTTCGGCCTCACTGCGACGGCGCTGTTCTTCGGCGATGCCATGATCACCCCGGCGGTCTCGGTGCTTTCGGCGGTCGAGGGGCTCACCGTGGTGCATCCTGGCTTCGAGCATCTGGTGCTGCCGATATCGATCGCGATCCTGTTCGGCCTGTTTGCCATCCAGTCCCGTGGGACGGCAACCATGGGCAAGCTGTTCGGGCCGGTGATGATGTTCTATTTTCTGACCATCGCGGTGCTGGGCGTAATCGGCATCATGGAGGCGCCGGAGATCCTCTGGGCGCTGAACCCCCTCCATGGCTTCCGCTTCTTCGCACACGATCCGTTGATGGCTTACCTCGCGCTCGGCTCGATCGTGCTGGCGGTGACCGGGGCGGAAGCGCTTTATGCGGATATGGGCCACTTCGGCCGCCCTGCAATCACCACGGCCTGGCTCGGCTTCGCGTTTCCCTGCCTGCTGCTCAACTACCTCGGGCAGGCGGCAATGATCATGAACCGGCCCGAAACGGTGGTGAACCCCTTCTTCCTGCTCGCGCCGGAAGGCCTCCGGCTGCCGCTGGTGCTGCTTGCGACGGCGGCGACGGTGATTGCCAGCCAGGCCGTGATCTCGGGGGCCTTTTCGGTGTCGCAGCAGGCCGTGCAGCTTGGCTATCTTCCCCGCATCCGCATCCGCCACACGAGCGCTACCGCGGCGGGACAGATCTATGTGCCGCTGATCAACTGGGCCCTGCTCGCGCTGGTGGTCATGCTGGTGATCGGCTTCCGCACTTCGGGCAACCTCGCCTCGGCCTATGGCATTGCCAACACCGGCACGATGTTCATCACCTCGTGCATGTTCGGCGTGCTGGTGTTCCAGGTATGGAAATGGCCGCCGCTGGTGGCGGGCTTCTTCACCTGCCTGTTCCTGCTGATCGATGGTGCCTACTTCACCTCGAACATGACCAAGATCCCCGATGGCGGCTGGTTCCCGCTGGTCGGCGCCTGCATCATTTTCACGATCCTCAGCACCTGGTCGACCGGCCGCAAGATCATGCGCGACCGGCTTGCCGAGGATTCCATGCCGTTCGACATCTTCCTGGGTTCCGTCTGCCAGAAAGTGCGGCGCGTGGCGGGCACCTCGGTGTTCCTTGCCTCCAACGCCGAAGGCATTCCGCCCGCGCTGCTGCACAACCTCAAGCACAACCACATCCTGCATGAACGGGTGGTGGTGCTGACGGTGGAGACGCAGAACGTGCCCCACGTACCTCCCGAAAAGCGCCGCGAAGTGGAAGACCTCGGCCACGGTTTCTACCGCATGATCATCCGCATCGGCTTCATGGACGAGGCCGACGTACCCGCCGAACTGGGCGCGGAAACCCGCGCGGGTGGCGCGTTCAAGCCGATGGAAACGAGCTACTTCCTCGCCCGCCAGACGCTGATAGCCTCCAAGCGGCCCGGCATGGCGATCTGGCGCGAAAAGCTCTTCGCATGGATGGTGCGCAACGCCGAAAGCGCGATGGTGTTCTTCCGCCTGCCGACCAACCGCGTGATCGAACTGGGCAGCCAGCTGGAGATCTAGGCTCGCAGCTCCACCACCGTATCCGCCAGCCGCGCGACGTCGCCGCGGTCGTGGCTCACCAGCAGGATCGGCAGCGCCAGTTCGGCCCGGATGCGCAGGATCACCGCGATGATCGCCTCGCGCCGCGCATCATCGAGCGCGGTCAGCGGCTCGTCCATCAGCAGGAAGCGCGGACCCG
>NZ_LJHZ01000002.1:0-53188 GCF_001296055.1 Novosphingobium sp. AAP93 | reverse complement strand
CACGACGAACCCGCCTCTCCGAATGCCGCAATCCAGCGGCTGGCGGCCCGCATCGATCGCCCGATCGTGCTGGTCGGGATGATGGGCGTGGGCAAGACGACCGTGGGCCGCCGCCTTGCCGCGATGCTGAACGTGCCGTTCTGCGATGCCGACGAGGAGATCGAGCGGGCGGCGCAAATGTCGATCCCCGAGATCTTCGCGCAGTTCGGCGAGCCCTATTTCCGCAGCGGCGAGCGCCGGGTGATCGCGCGGCTGGTCGGCGAGGACGGCGCGCACGAACGGCGCGTGCTGGCGACCGGCGGCGGCGCCTTCGTCGATCCCGAGACCCGCGCCCTGATCCTCAGCCGCGCCATCGCGGTGTGGCTCGACAGCGATGTCGATACGCTGGTCGCGCGCGTCGGGCGCAAGGGCAATCGTCCGCTGCTCAAGAACGGCAACCCGCGCGAGATCCTGACCAAGCTCAAGGCCGAGCGCGGACCGGCTTATGCCGAGGCGCCGATCCACGTGAAGAGCGGCAACCAGCCTCATCAGGCGACCGCGATGACCATCCTGAAGGCAATCGACGCATGGCTGTGATCCCCGTCAACATCGCCGGTGCGCCTTACGAGGTGCGGATCGAAACCGGACTGCTGGCTGCTGCCGGCCAGCACTGCCGCCCGTTCATCCGGGGCGGCAAGGTCGCGGTGGTCACCGACGAGCGCGTCGCTGCAGCGTGGCGTGAGACGGTCAAGGCTTCGCTAGCTGCCGAGGGCATCGCCAGCGCGTGGCTGGTCCTTCCGGCGGGCGAGACAACCAAGAGCTGGGAATACCTCGCCCGGACCGTGGACTGGCTGCTCGAGCAAGGCGTCGAGCGCAAGGACAGCGTGATCGCGCTGGGCGGCGGGGTGATCGGCGATCTGACGGGCTTTGCCGCCTCGATGGTCAAGCGCGGCTGCGGCTTCATTCAGATGCCGACGACCTTGCTCGCGCAAGTCGATTCGAGCGTCGGCGGCAAGACCGCGATCAACACCGGTGCAGGCAAGAACCTCGTCGGTGCATTCCATCAGCCGGTGCTGGTACTCGCCGACCCGCTGGCGCTCGATACGCTCCCGCCGCGCGAAACCCGCGCGGGCTATGCCGAAGTCGTCAAGTACGGCCTGATCGACGATGCCGCCTTCTTCGACTGGTGCGAGACGCACGGCACCGCGCTGCTCGCTGGTGACCCGGCGGCGCGCGAGCATGCGATTGCCACGAGCGTTGCGGCCAAGGCGCGGATCGTCGCGGCGGACGAGAAGGAAACGCTGGGGCTGCGCGCGCTGCTCAACCTTGGCCATACCTTCGGCCATGCGCTCGAGGCCGAGACCGGTTTTTCGGACCGCCTGCTCCACGGCGAAGGCGTCGCGCTCGGCATGGTGTTGGCCGCGCGCTACTCGGTGCGGCGCGGGCTGATGCATGGTCAGGACGCGGAGCGCGTCGCGGCCCATATCGACGCGGCGGGCCTCCCCGCTTCGCTCCCGGCGCTCGGCATGGACTGTGATGGCGGCAAGCTCACCGCGCACATGCTGCACGACAAGAAAATGGACGCAGGCACCCTGCCCTTCCTGCTGATGCACGGGATCGGGCAGACGTTCCTGGCCAAGGACGTCGATCTGGCGGATGTCGCTGCGTTTCTCGATGCGGAACTGGCGCAGGGCTGACGAGGCCGGGCCTCGCAAAAAGGCGACAAAGGCGACAGTGTGTCGCTTTTGCGAATACCCCTCAAGTCCTTGAATTTGCGATGCTATCGTCGTGAAAAGCGACAAGTTGACGCATTTGCGCAAAAACGCGCTGACGTGCTGCGGAGAATGTCAAAGAGCGCAGCCGACCTGAGCTGCGGCTTGCTTCGCCATGCCACAAACCCGCGATGTAGGAAAATCGCTGCAGGCACCTCCTGCGCGGTCAGAACAGCCGCGCGCCGTTGGGGACTTTGCCGTCCGGCGCGAAGAGGACCACGCGGCCCTCTTCATCGGGGAACCCCACCGTCAGCACCTCGGACATGAACTTGCCGATCTGGCGCGGCGGGAAGTTCACCACCGCCGCAACTTGCCGCCCGATGAGTTCCTCCGGCGTGTAGAGCGCGGCGATCTGGGCGCTCGAGCGCTTGACGCCGATCCCCGGCCCGAAGTCGATGCCGAGCTTGAGGCTGGGCTTCCTCGCTTCGGGATAGGGCTCGGCGCTCACGATCGTGCCCATGCGGATATCGACCTTGAGGAAATCGTCAAAGCCGATGAGGTCTGCCGCAGGGGCCGCCGGATCGTGTTCGAGATGCATTCAAACGCCCTTGAAGTCGGCCTTGCGCTTTTCGAGGAAGGCCTGGATGCCCTCGCGGGAATCCTTGCTGTCGCCTGCCTTCCACTGGCCTTCGGCTTCGATCAATAGCGCGGCGGGCAGATCGGTTTCAAGCGCGCGGGCGACGTTCTGGCGCATCACGCCGAGCGCCACGGTCGGACCATTGGCGAGCCGCTCGGCCAGCGCCATCGCCTCGTCCGCCAGCGCCGCATCGTCGACCGCCTTGTAGATCATGCCCCATTCCTCGGCCTTCTCCGCACCGACGCGCTCGCCCAGCATCATCATCTGCAGCGCGCGCGGCTTGCCGATCAGACGCGGCAGGAGCCAGCTCGAGCCGCCATCGGGCACAAGGCCGATGTTGACGAAAGCCTGGAGGAAATAGGCGCTCTTTGCCGCGAGAACGAAATCGCCCATCAGCGCGATCGAGCAGCCGACGCCGGCAGCGGGACCATTGACGGCAGTGACGACCGGAACCGAAAGCCGAGAAAGCTTGGCGATCATCGGGTTGTAGCTTTCGGTCAGCGCCTTGTAGCTGCCCGCGCCGCCTGCGACGCTGCGCTTGCCGGTGGCGGCAAGATCAGCGCCCGAGCAGAACGCGCGGCCTTCGCCGGTGATGAGGACGCAGCGCGCGCCTTCGAGGTCATAGAGCGCGTCGCCGATCTCGACCGCCATGTTGGGGGGGCAGGCGTTGAGGCGCTCGGGCCGGTTGAGCACGATGCGGCGGACATTGCCCAGATTTTCAACGCGGATCGTTTCGTAGGACATCGCTCTTTCCCTTAATCGTGCGGTTAAGCCGATGGCTAAGCGAGCCGTGCGGGCTTGGCAAGCGGGTTCAGCCGGTCCTCATAAAAGCAACAGCTACCCCGTGTGTGCCTGCGCGAAGGCGGCGGCGGCGCCGAACAGGCCGGGCTGCGGATGGGTGATCAGCTTGACCGGGATGCCCGCCATCATGCTCTCGAACCGGCCCTTGGCGGTGAAGCGTGTCGCAAAGCCGGAGCGGACCAGCGTATCCTTGATCCTGAGGCCCAGCCCGCCCGCCATGACCAGCGCGCTTGCACCATGCGCCAGCGCGAGATCGCCCGCGACGCTGCCGAGCGAGAGGCAGAAGCGGTCGACAGCGGCGGCGGCAAGGCTGTCTTCACCGGACGTGCCGAGCGTCCAGAGTTCCTTGTCAGTCAGCGAGACGATGGCGCGGCCTTCGATGCTGGCGAGCGTTTCGTAGATATCGACGATGCCGGGGCCGGATACCACGCGCTCCGCCGAGACGCGGCGGTAGCGGCCGCGCAGGCGGGCGAGAATGGCGTCTTCGATACGGTCCAGCGGGGCATAGTCGATGTGGCCGCCTTCGGTGGGGTTGACCCGGTAGCCGCCGCCCCCGCGCCAGAAGTGCGCGACGCCAAGACCAGTGCCGGGGCCGACCACGCTGATCGTGCCTTCCTCGGGGAGCGGCGTTTCGGGGCCGCAAAGGTGCAGGAAATGCTCGTCGCCCGCCTGCGCCACGGCATGCGCGACGGCGGCGAAATCGTTGACAACGACATAGTCCGGCGCACCGAGCTTTTCGGGGATCAGCGCCGGGCGGATGATCCAGGGATTGTTGGTGAAGCGGATCAGTTCGCCGCCGACCGGGCCTGCCACGGCAATCGCGACGGCAGGCGGCAAGGTGCCCCCGGAAAGGCGAGCAAATTCCTCCCAGGCAAGCTGGAAGCTGGGATGGTCCGCCGTCTTGAGCGTCACCGCCTCGCCGAGCGAGACGACGCGGCCTGCTTCGACTTCCGCCATGGCAAAGCGGGCGTGCGTTCCGCCGATATCGACCGCGACCAGTTGCATGTGTCTGTTCCCCTGCCCCGTAATCTCTTGTCAGCCCTGTTCCGCTCACCCTGAGCTTGTCGAAGGGTGCTGGCACAACGGCCATGCATGATGCTTCGACAAGCTCAGCATGAGCGGTTTGGGGTGATTTACAACCCGCCGACTGCCAGCATCGCCGAACCGCCGCGCTCCGCCGGGTCGGCGAAGTGGCGCATCATCGCGAAGAGTTCGCGGCCCACGCCGATGGCTTCTTCCGGGGCTTCGGCCGGTGTGCGCGCGGCCCAGTCCGCAGCATCGACCAGCGCGGCAAGCTCGCCCGTCTCGGCGCAGACGCGAACCAGGTCGCCATCCTTGAGCAGCGCCAGCGCGCCGCCCTTCTTGGCTTCGGGCGAGACGTGGATCGCCGCGGGAACCTTGCCGGAGGCGCCCGACATGCGGCCATCGGTGACGAGCGCGACGCGGAAGCCCCGGTCCTGCAGCACGCCGAGCGAGGGCGTCAGCTTGTGCAGTTCGGGCATGCCGTTGGCCGCCGGACCCTGGAAGCGGACGACGACGACGACATCGCGCTCGAGCTCGCCTGCCTTGAACGCCTTGAGCACATCGTTCTGGTCCGAGAACACGCGGCACGGCGCCTCGATGGTCCAGCGCGAACGATCGACCGCGCTGACCTTGATCGTGCCGCGCCCGAGATTGCCCTGCAGCAGGCGGAGGCCGCCTTCGTTCTGGAAAGGCTCCGCCACCGGGCGCAGCATCGCCGGGTTGAGGCTTTCGCGCGGCGCGGCATCCCAGCGCAGGGCATCGCCATCGAGCACCGGCTGCTGCGCGCCTTCGAGCAGCGAGGTGCCGTAGACGGTGAGGATATCGCCATGAGCCAGCCCCGCCTCGACCAGTTCGCGGATGACGAAAGGCATGCCGCCCGCGTCCGCGAAGCCGTTCACGTCGCCCGAACCGTTGGGATAGATGCTGGCGATCAGCGGCACGGCGCGGCTGAGCTCGTCCATGTCGTCCCAATCGATCTGCACGCCGGCGGCGCGGGCGATGGCGGGGAGATGGATCACGTGGTTGGTCGAACCGCCCGTCGCGAGCAGGCCGACCACGGCATTGACGATGGCCTTCTCATCGACGCAGTGGCCGAGCGGGCGGTAGTCGTCGCCATCCCAGGTGATCTGCGACACGCGGTGGACGGCCGCGCGGGTCAGTTCCTGGCGCAGCTTGGTGCCGGGCTGGATAAAGCTGGCGCCGGGCATGTGGAGGCCCATCATTTCCATCATCATCTGGTTGGAATTGGCGGTGCCGTAGAACGTGCAGGTGCCGGCGGAATGATAGCTGGCGCTTTCGCTGGCGAGGAGTTCTTCGCGGCCCACCTTGCCCTCGGCATAGAGCTGGCGGATGCGCTGCTTTTCCTTGTTGGCGAGGCCGGTCGCCATCTGTCCGGCGGGGACGAGGATCGTCGGCAGGTGGCCGAAGCGCAAGCTGCCGATGAGGAGGCCCGGCACGATCTTGTCGCAGATGCCGAGCAGCAGCGCGGCTTCATACATGCCGTGGCTGAGGCCCACCGCCGCGCCCATCGCGATGTTGTCGCGGCTGAACAGGGAGAGCTCCATCGAGGCCTGCCCTTGCGTCACCCCGTCGCACATCGCGGGGACACCGCCCGCGACTTGCGCCGTCGCGCCGACTTCGCGGGCGAAGACCTTGATCTGCTCGGGGTAGCGGCCATAGGGCTGATGCGCCGAGAGCATGTCGTTGTAGGCGGTGATGATCCCGATATTGGTGCTCTTGCCGGTACGCAGCGCGATCTTGTCCTCGCCCGCCGCCGCGAAGCCATGGGCCAGATTTCCGCAGGAGAGCACGTCGCGGTTCACCCCGGCATCGCGGGCGCGGGCGATGAGATCGAGATAGGCGGCGCGCGTCCGGGCGCTGCGGGCGATGATGCGGTCCGTGACCTTGGCGACGACGGGATTGAGGGCCATTATTCGCTCCAGTAGATCGTGACGGGCGGCCCGTAGCCGCGCAGGATGTCCGAGACCGGATAGGCATCGGAACCGGCAAGCACGCGCTCGACAAGCGCCTTTTTGGATGGGCCGGTGATGACGAGGATAATCTCGCGCGTCGCCTTGAGTGCCCGCTTGTTGAGCGAAAGCCGGTCGAACGGTGCCTCGGGCGGGAGCGGGATCGGGGTGGTGGCGATCACGCTCGGCCCGGGACGGATCAGCGCCTGCATGTGCGGGAACAGCGAGGCGATATGGCCATCCTCGCCCATGCCCAGCCAGACGAGATCGAACGGGGCGACATCCATGCCTTCCTCGAGACGCTCGAACGCGGCACCGCAATCGCCGAGCGCCGCATGGAGCTTGCCGAAGTTGCTCGCCGGGTGATCGTCGGGCACGCGGCGGTCGTCGGTCAGTGCGATGGTCACCTCGGACCAGTCGAGCCCCTTGTCCGAGAGCAGCGCAAAGACGCGCGGCGGCGTCGAACCGCCGGTAAAGGCGAGGCGCTTGGGTCCGGGGCGCGCGACGATACGGGTGATATGCGCGGCGACCGCCGCCAGATCGCCCGGTTCGGCCCAGGTAACGTCAGTCATTCCAGCTTCTCCCGTCGCGCTCGGTCAGCGCAATGCCCGCGTTGGGACCCCAGCTGCCGGCGGCATAGGGCTTCACTTCCATCCCCGTATCCGCCCAGACACGGCGGATCGCATCGACCCAGGTCCACTGCGCCTCGACCTCGTCGCGGCGGACGAACAGGGTCTGCTCGCCCTCGATCAGATCGAGCAGCAGGCGCTCGTAGGCGATGCGGCGGCGCGCCTTGGCGAAGGCGGTGGTGAGCGAGAGATCGAGGTTGACCTCGCGCAGCACCACGCCGCCGCGATCGAGCCCCGGTTCCTTGGCCATGACCTGCAGGCGCACGTATTCCTCGGGCTGCAGGCGGATGACGAGGCGGTTGGCCGCCAGCTTGCCGCCGCGCTGCGAGAAGATGTTGTGCGGCACGCCCTTGAACTGGACGACGATCTCGCTGCGCCGCTCGGCGAGCCGCTTGCCGTGGCGGAGGTAGAACGGCACGCCCTGCCAGCGCCAGTTGTCGACATGCGCCTTGATCGCGACGTAGGTCTCGGTGTCCGAGAGCGCGCCCAGATCGTCGAGATAGCCGGCGACCGCGCTGCCGCCGACCGCGCCGGTGCGATACTGGCCGCGCACCATTTCCTCGGCCTTCACCGGGCGCAGCGCGCGCAGGACCTTGACCTTCTCGTCGCGGATCGAGGTCGCGTCGAAATCGAGCGGCGGCTCCATCGCGGTGAGCGCGACGAGCTGGAGCAT
This sequence comes from Novosphingobium sp. AAP93, assembly GCF_001296055.1. Taxonomy (NCBI): domain Bacteria; kingdom Pseudomonadati; phylum Pseudomonadota; class Alphaproteobacteria; order Sphingomonadales; family Sphingomonadaceae; genus Novosphingobium; species Novosphingobium sp. AAP93. Next base: position 45,764 of record NZ_LJHZ01000002.1, on the reverse strand, counting down.
ATGGTTCTGCACCATGTCGCGCAAGCCGCCGGTGTCGTCGTAGAAGCCCTTGCGGCCTTCGAGGCCCACCGTCTCGCTCACGGTGATCTGCACGTGATCGATCCCTGCGCTGTTCCACAAGGGCTCGAACATCATGTTGGCAAAGCGCAGCGCAAGGAGGTTCTGGACCGTTTCCTTGCCGAGATAGTGGTCGATGCGGAAGATCTGGCGCTCGCTGAAGCCTGCCGCGACCGCGTCGTTGATGCGGCGGCTGGAGGCGAGATCGTTGCCCAGCGGCTTTTCAAGACCGATCCGCACGCCTTCGTGCGCAAGGCCGGCAAGACGCAGGCCTTCGATAGTCGGCTCGAACAGCGCGGGCGCGGTCGAGAGGAAGATCGAGAGACCGCACGAGGTGTCGCCGAGCTTCTTTGCGAGACCGGCAAAGCCTTCGGGCTTCGAGGCATCGAGCGTCTGGTACTCGAGCCGCTCGAGGAAGCTGGCGAGCTTGGTATCGTCCTTGCGGTCCGCGGGGAGGAACTCGTCAAGCGCGCCGCGGGCCATCGCGCGGAACTCCGCGTCATCGTGTACCGAACGCGCGGTGCCGACGATGCGCAAGGTGGGATCGATCAGGCCATCCTCATGCAAGGCGTAGAGCGAAGGCAGCAGCATGCGCCGCGAAAGATCACCGGTGGCGCCGAACAGGAGCAGGGCGGAACAGCTGGTGGCGGCCATGGGCGGCATACTCCTTATCCGGGCCGCTGCACGAGAGCGCCCGACGGCTCCCTAGACCCGAATGCCTTGGGGTTCATCACGCATAAGTATGCGAGTTGCGCGGGTCATGCCAGTCAGCGGCGGAAGAGCCATGCGAAGATTTCGGGCAGGCGTGCGGCCCAGGCGTTTTCCTCGTGCTCGGCGCCGGGATAGACCCGGCTCTCGAAATCGCTCCCGCGCTGCCAGCCCAGCTTGGCGAACCCGGCGTCGATGGGTTCCTGATAAGGTGCATAGAACGCATCGAGCGTGCCGGTGCCGTGGTCCATCCAGATCCGCCGCCCGCGAGGCGCACCCAGGGTCCGGTCGAAAAAGCCGGTCCAGACGGCGAGCGTCTCTGGGTTGAAGCCCTTGACGGTATCGGGGCCGATGGCCGGCCAGTGCGAGCTGATGCACGCGCCCTGGCCATAGACGTCGGGCCGCGCGGCAATCGCATAGCAGCTCATCAATCCGCCCATGCTCGAGCCGGCGATGGCGGTATCGGCGCGCCCCGGACGTGTGCGGAAGGAAGCGTCGACCCAGGTCTTGAGCGGTCCGGCCAGCCACGCCAGATAGGCGTCCGAGATCACCGGCCCATCCGCCATTTCGTCCATCTTGGCCTTGAGCGCCGGCGGTGCGGCATCATAGGCCGGGCGCGGCAGATACTGGCGGAAGCGGTCCTTGCCCGGCGCCCACACGCCGACGATGATGCGCGGCTCGATCCCCTGCTCTGCCGCGACCTTGAGCATGGCCTTGTCCGCCGCCCAGATCTTGTTGAAGTTGCTGTTCTTCAGCTCGAACAGGTTGTGCCCGTCGTGCATGTAGAGCACCGGGTAGCGCTTGCCGGATGTCTCGTAACCCGGCGGCAGCCAGATCGTGAGGCGCTGCGGCGGCAGGCCTGCGGCTTCCACCCTTTCGTATTCGATCAGCCGCCCGCCATCCTCCGCACGTGCCGGGGCAGACAGCAGGACCATCAAGGCGACCAGCACCCAAAAAAAACGCCGCATCATGCCTCCTCGAGCTGCGCCAGCAAGTCGTCGTGCGCCGGGAAGTTCAGCGCACAGCCCGCGATGAAACGATCGATCTTCGCCATGTCCGCCAGCGGCAGGTCGGGCTCGGGCGGCTGCAGGCGGGCAGCTTCGGGAAACTGGCCATACCCCGCCAGCAGGCAATGCCAGGAAAGCGGCGCGTAGTACCGGTCGATCCCGAGACGGGCGACTTCCGCATCAAGCTCGCCGCCCCGGAACCAGCAGGTCATCACCGCCTTGAGGTTGTCCGAGAGCACGTCATGCTCGGCATTCGCCCGCCAGTAATCGCCATCGCGCCGGTTCATGCGGTAATGGCAGACGATGTAATCGCGAATGCCTTCATAGCGCGCATGGATCGCCGCGTTGAACTGGTCGCGATGCGCTGGGCCGAAGCCATCCGCCAGCAGCGCCTCGATCCAGCCCGAAAGCGTGGCATGGACAATATGCAGCGCGGTCGCCTCCAGCGGCTCGATGAAGCCCTGTGCCAACCCGATGGCGAGACAATTCGCGACCCACGAACGGCGCACCTGCCCCACCCGCATCGCAAGATGGCGCGCCTCGACATCCGCATCGAGCAGGCCGAGATGGCGGCGCAGCTCGGTCTCGGCGGCGTCGGCACTGATGAAATCGCTGGAATAGACATAGCCGTTGCCGGTCCGGCCGGTCAGCGGGATGCGCCAGGCCCATCCGCAGGACAGCGCGGTCGAGACGGTCTCGCACGAGGTTGCGCCTTCGTCCCGCGCACCGGGCAGCGCGACGGCGGCATTGTTGAACAGGTTCCCGGCAAAACTTTCGAACGGCTCGCCAAGCGCTTCGCCGATCAGGCTGGCGCGAAACCCCGAGGCATCGATGAAGAAATCGCCGGCGATCTCCTCTTCGCCGCCTTCGAGCACGAGCGCCGCGATCGCACCGGAGGCGCCGCGCCGCACGCCGGCGACCCGCCTCGGGACATGCCGGACGCCGAGCTTTGTTGTCGCATGTGCGGCGAGGAACTGGCCGACCAGCGTTGCATCGAAATGGTAGCCATAGCCCAGATCGAACGGGAAGTTCTCGCCCGGCACCGGGCCGAGCCGCGCCTCGGCGAGGCGTGCGCCGAGGAAGAAGCGGTCAGGATGGGCCACCACGTCACGTCCGGTGCGCCGGGCACGGGTATGAAAATAGAAGGCCGGAGCGGTATGCCCGTCGAGCGCGGACTGGAAGGGGTGGAAGTAGCTCTCGAACCCCGGCGCATCGGACCAGCCTGCAAAGCGTATGCCGGTCTTGTAGGTGGCATGGCAGGCGGGCATCCATTCGCGCTCGGCGATGCCGAGTTCATCGAAGAAGACCTTGAGCTGCGGAGTGGAGCCCTCACCCACCCCGATGATGCCGATCTCCGGGCTCTCGACCAGCGTGACCGATATCGGATGATCCCGGCAGCGGTGCGCGATAAGCGCGGCCGCCATCCATCCGGCCGTGCCGCCGCCAAGGATGACGAAACGCCGCGCTGCCGTCATGCGCCTACTTGCCCGGATGGAGGCGGATCGCCGCGCCGCCGCCGGGCGCGAGCCAGAGCGGCAGCTTGTCGCCCTTCTTCACCGTGAGCGTGGCATAGGCGATGCGGTGGCGGGCATCGGTCTCGTAGGTCGCGCCTTCGCCATCCTTCCAGACCGTGGCGATATAGGTCTTGCCTGGATCGAGGAAATCCATCGCCAGCGTCACATCGCGCGCGGTATGACCATTCACGCCGCCGACGTACCAGTCCTCGCTGTTCCGATCCTTGCGCGCGAAGATCGCGAAATCGCCCACTTCGCCCGCGATCAGGTGGCTTTCCGACCAATCGGCTGGCACCTGCCGGATGAACTGTAGCTCCTTGGGGTGCGCGGCAAGGCTTTCGATGAAATCCGAAGCCATCTGGATCGGCGAATAGAGCGCGAGGTAGAGCCCGAGCTGCTTCGCCAGCGTGGAGGCCAGCGGCACATGGTTCGCGCCTTCAAGGCTCAGGATTCCGGGTGTGTAGTCCATGGGGCCAGACAGCATCCGGGTATAAACGAGCGTCGGCTCATGGTCCGGCCCGTTGGCGAACTGGCCCCATGCGTTGTATTCCATGCCGCGCGCGCCTTCGCGGTCGATCCAGTTGGGATAGGTCCGGCGCAGCCCGGTATCCTTGACCGGTTCGTGCTCGTTGATGGCGATCCTGTACTTCGCGGCTGTCTCGACCACCTTGAGGTGATGCGCCACCTGCCGCTGGCCGTCGTGGTACTCCATGCGTGTCTCGCCGGGCTTGTCGCCGGGCGCGATGATCCCGCCGGCATCGGCCACGTAACCGGTCTTCACCGCGTGCATGCCAAGCGACTGGTAGAGCTTCATCGCGTCTTCCAGCTGCGCTTCGTAATTGGCGATGTTGCCACCGGTCTCGTTGTGGCCGATCAGCTGCACTTTCTGTTTCGCGGCATAAGCCGTCACCGCCTTGAGATCGAAGTCGGGGGTCGGCTCGGTGAAGCTGAAATCCTGCCCGTGGCCGAACCAGTCGCCGTTCCAGCCCTTGTCCCAGCCTTCCACCAGCACGCCGCCGAAGCCGTTCTTCGCGGCGAAGTCGATGTACTGCTTGGTCCTTTCGGTGGTCGCGCCATGGCGCGGCCCCTCGGCCCAGGTCCAGTCGCCGCGGATCATGCCCCACCAGATGCCGATGTACTTCATCGGCTTGAACCAGCTGACGTCGCCGATCTTGTTGGGTTCGTTGAGGTTGAGCTCGAGGTCGTTCTCGACCAGCCCCGCCGCATTGTCAGCCACGCGGACCGTGCGCCACGGCGTATTGAACGGCAGGTCGCGGATCACCCTCGCCCCGCGCGACGACGGCGCCAGCGTCGAGCGGAAAAGCTGCCCGTCGGCGCGCTTGAACCACATGCCCGAATAGCCGACCAGCGCGGCCTCGTGAAACGCAAGGTGCGTGCCGTCATCGAGGCGCATGGTGATCGGTGTGTGCGCGGTGGAAACAGCGTCGATCGGCGTCTTCTGGTAGACCTGCTCGTAGCGGTTCCATTCGCCGCCCGGAATCCACCAGGCCGTACCCGGCTGTGCGACGCTGAACTCGGTCCACTCGTCGGCGATCTTCATCGTCTTCATCGCCGGCTGCTCGGGCAGCTCATAGCGGAAACCGAAGCCGTTATCGAACAGCCGGAAGCGCACGTTCATGCGGCGGGCGCCATAGTCGGCATTCTGTTCGAGCCGGACGAGCAGCTCGTTGTGGTGATCGCGCACGAAGCGGCGCTCGCCCCACGGCTGCTCCCAGGTGCTGTCCGCGCTGGCCGTCTCGGAGCCGGTGATGCGGAACCCGCGCACCATGGCGAGGCCGTCGGTCAGCGTGAAGCCCAGCTTGGAGGCGCCGATCAGCAGCTTGCCCTTGCGCGAGAGCGAGTAGGTCGCGCGGCCATCGTTGTCTGTGGTGACGGTGACGACCAGCGAGCCATCCGGCGACGCTGCAGTGACGACAGGGCGCCGCGGCGGTGTCTGCGCCTGCACGGACGAAGGCAACAAGGCGGCGGCGACCAATGCGCCGAGCATGGCCGTGCGGGACATTTGCAACATGATCGGGATCATTCCTCGATGAGCAGGGCGCCGAATGGCGGAAGCGAGCCGGGTGCAGCACCATTGACGGCGGACAGCACGCGGCCGGCAGGCGAAGCGGCCGCCGGCCATGGCGCGGCGAAATGGCCCATGTTGAACACGGCGGTGACGCGCGAACCGTCCGCGCTGCGGCGGATGGCCAGAACATCACCCGCCGCGTGCAGGACCGTGAAATCCCCCGCCCGCAGCGCCGCATTCTCCTTGCGCAGCGCCAGCAGCGCGCGCGTCAGGTTGAGCAGCGAAGCCGGGTCGGCGTCCTGCAGATCGACCGCGCGGGCGTGGTTGTCCGCGCCCAGCGGCAGCCAAGGCTGGCCGGTGGTGAAGCCGCCCTGCTCGCTCTGTGCCTGCCATGGCAGCGGCGTGCGCGCGCCGTCGCGCGAAAGCGTGAGCGGCCAGTTGGCAATAGCCTCGGGATCCTGGATCTGCTCGAAGGGGATCTCGACTTGCGTGAGGCCCAGTTCCTCGCCCTGATAGACGATGATATTGCCGCGCAGCGATGCGAGCAGCATCGCCTTCATCCGCGCAAACGCGGGAACATCCTCCGGCGAGCACCAGCGCGACAGCGCGCGCGGCGCGTCGTGGTTCTCGAACGCCCAGCTCGGCCAGCCCATGCCCGGTGTATCCGGCCACTTGGCCTGCGTATCCGCCACCAGCTGCGGCGTCAGGCGGTCGGCGTAGAGGAAATCGAAGCCGTAGGCGCTGTTGAGGCGGTCATCCCCGGCGGTGAATTCCTTCATCTCGGTCTCGGCCAGATCGCCGCCGACTTCAGCCACGGTGAACACCGCGCCATAGCGGTCGCACAGCGCACGCACGCGCTCGATGAAGCCGACAATGCCCGGGTGCGACTGGTTGTAGATCTTGAGCTGGTAGTCGAACGGCCGAGTCCTGCGGCGCCCGTCATAGGGCGCAGGCGGATTGTTGCGCAGCGCCGGGTCGTGCATCAGGAAGTTGAGCGCATCGATGCGGAAGCCGTCGACACCGCGGTCCAGCCAGAACTTCATCACGCCGAGCAGCGCGTCCTGAACCGCCGGGTTATGCGCATTGATCTGCGGCTGGCTGCTCAGGAAATTGTGCAGGTAATACTGGCAGCGGCGCGCGTCCCACGTCCACGCCGGGCCGCCGAAGACGGACTGCCAGTTGCTGGGGGGTGAGCCGTCTTTCTGCGGATCGGCCCAGACGTACCAGTCGGCGCGCGGGTTGTCGCGGCTCTGCCGGCTTTCCTCGAACCACGGATGCTGATCCGAGGTATGGGCATAGACCTGATCGATGGTGACCTTGAGGCCCAGCTCATGCGCGCGCTCGACCATGCGATCGAAATCGGCGAGCGTGCCGAAAATCGGATCGACGTCGCAGTAATCGGCCACGTCATAGCCGAAATCGCGCATCGGCGAGGTGAAGAACGGCGAGACCCAGATCGCATCGACACCCAGCGCCGCCACGTGATCAAGCCGCGCGGTGATGCCGGGGAGATCGCCGATGCCGTCGCCGTTCGCATCGCAGAAGCTGCGCGGATAGATCTGATAGATCGCCGCGCCGCGCCACCACGGCAATTCTTGCGCGGCAGGAGCAGGGTGGGCTTTGGCGTTCGCTTTGGTCATCTGGTAATCTGGGTCCCTGGGGAGGAAGGGAGAAGGCGGCACACCGCGCTGCCGAACACGGGGAGATCGAGCGTGACGCTGCCCGGCGCGGAAACGCGCGCCGGACACGCGCCGAACAGCGTTTCGAGCGTTTCGGCCGATGTGCCGACCACGGTGGCGGCTTGGATCGGCGCATTGGAGGTGTTGAACGCGATCAGATATTCCGCGCCGGTCGCGGGATCGAAGCGCGAAACGCTGAACAGGCCCGGCTTCTCCGCATACCCGCGCACGATCTGCCGCCCGCGCGCCAAGGCAGGATGGGCCGTGCGCAAGGCGGCAAGCGCGCGGATCATGCGGTAGAACGGGTGCGCCGGATCGAAGTGATCAGCGGCCGCCGGGCGCGCCGCATCGAGCAGCGGATTGTCGAGGTAGCTCGCCGTGTGCGACGGGAACATGTCCTCGCGCGCGTCGGTGTCGTTGCCGTCGCCGACGAAGCCCTGTTCATCGCCGTAGTAGATCACCGGCGAGCCGCGCAGCGTGAGCAGCATGACATGGGCAAGGCGCACGCGCGCTTCGAGTTCGGCCTGGCCGATCCCCGGCATATCGTGGCGGATCAGCGAGGAAAACCGGCCCATGTCGTGGTTGCCGAGGAAGGTCGGCATCGCGAGCGCGGCCTGTTCGCCGCCTTCGTAGAGCACGTCGCCGTCGAACAGTTCTGCCAGCACGTGCGTGCCCTTGCCCTGCGCCAGAACCGCGCGGACCGAGCCCTCGAAGGCGAAATCGAGCACCGCCGGATAACCGTCGCGCCGGGTGTACTGGGCGATGTAGCCGTTGCCCGGCTCCTCGCGCGCGACTTCGCCGAAGATCGTGAAGTTGGGGATGCCCCTCGCCTTGGCCGCTTCAAGCATGGGCGGGATGAACGCCTGCCAGAAGCCGGGATCGACATGCCGCGCCGTGTCGATCCGATAGCCGTCGATGCCGAAATCCTCGATCCATTGCCGGTAGATAGCAATCATGCCCTCACGGACGCGCGGATGTTCGGTGAACAGATCATCCAGACCGACGAAATCACCGAAACGGCTGCTCTCGCCGGTAAAGGTGGTGTTGCCGCGGTTGTGGTAGAACAGCGGATCGTTGAGCCACTCGGGCACCTTCACATGGCTCTCGTCCGCAGGAACGAAGGGCGTGTAGGCGAAGGCGGGATCGGTCAGCCTGGCGAAGTTGTCGGCGGATGAAGCCTCGTCGCCCGCAAAACCCGGATTGATCGCTGTGCCCGCGGTGCCGCCCTTGCGCGAGTAGGGATAGTCGGCGCGGCTGCGATAGGGAAAACCGCCGTCTGCCGCGCGCTCGCGGTACTGGATCACATCCGCCGTGTGATTGGCGATGATGTCCATGTAGACCTTCAGCCCGCGGGCGTGGGCGGCATCGACCAGCGCCTTGAAGTCCGCGTTCGTGCCGAAATGGGGATCGACGCGGGTGAAATCGGTGATCCAGTAGCCGTGATACCCGGCGCTTTCCTGCCCGGGCGCGCCTTGCACCGGCTTGTTCTTGAACACCGGGCCGACCCAGACCGCCGCCGCGCCCAGCCCCTTGATGTAGTCGAGCCGCTGGATCAGGCCCTTGAGATCGCCGCCGTGATAGAAACCCTTGGCGGCAGGATCAAACCCGGTCTTGAGCCGATCTCCCTTGAGCCCGCCGCGATCATTGGCCGGATCGCCGTTTTCGAACCGGTCCGGCAGCAGGAAATAGATGAGCTCACCCGCCGCGGGGCGCGCGCGCACCGCATCGAGCGACACCTGCGCATGGACCGGCGCGCTTGCAGCCGCCAGCGCAGCCATCACGGCAAGGCGGGCCCGGCGCTTCACGCCGCAGCACCCATCTTGAGCGGCGGAGCGGCGCAGTGGCGGGCGATAAACTCGGCATGGCCCGGATAGCGCTCGACTTCGCGGCGATAGAGCCCGTTCAGCGTCTCGAGATAGCCCTTGAGATCGGCCTCGCTGATCGTTTCCGCCAGCGCGTGGCTGCGCTCGGGGACAATCCCCTGCCCGGCCATGACCTGAAACCAGCCCACTTCGCTGAACAGCTCGTCGCCATGCCGGAAGATATGGCCGTTCGCGCGGAACAGCTCGATCCGCTCGGCCAGACTGTCCGGCAGCGCCATGTTGCGCATGGCCTGCCAGAACGGCTCGGGCCGCTGGTTCACATGATAGTGCAACACGATGAAATCGCGGATGCGCTCCATCTCGAAGGTGAATTGCCGGTTGTATTCATCGCGCGCGGCCTGCGTCTGGTCCTTGCCGGGCAGGAACTTGAGAATGCGCGAGATCGCGGACTGGATCAGGTGAATGCTGGTCGATTCCAGCGGCTCGAGAAATCCGCTCGAAAGCCCGACCGCGATCACGTTGCCCCGCCACGCCTCGGCACGGCGGCCGGTGGTGAAGCGGATGGGCCTGGGATCGGCGAGCGCGGGCGCGTCGAGATGCGCAAGGAGGCTTTCCGCCGCCGCCTCATCCGAAGTGAACGCGCTGCAATAGACCCTGCCATTGCCGGTGCGATGCTGCAGCGGAATGCGCCACTGCCAGCCTGCGTCATGCGCGGTCGCGCGGGTATAGGGAGTGAAATCCTCGACCCGGCCGCTCGGCACTGCCAGCGCGCGGTCGCAGGGGAGCCAGTTCGTCCAGTCGATATAGCCACTGCCCATGGCGCCGCCGATCAGCAGGCCGCGAAAACCGGTGCAGTCGATGAACAGATCGCCGGCGATTTCCTCGCCGGAGGTCAGCACCAGCTGCGTGATATCACCGCTGAGCGGATCCTGCCGGATTTCGGCAATCTTGCCTTCACGGCGCGTCACTCCGCGGCTTTCCGCGAACTGGCGCAAGAAGGCGGCATAGAGCCCCGCATCGAAGTGGAACGCGTGCGGCATCTCGGGAACGTTGCGGCTGGTCAGCGGTGCCCCGCGATGCATGCGGCCGGCATGTGCGGCCACATCATTGATCGCATAATCGCCATGCGGCCCGGCAAGGCCGAGACGGCGCGCACGTGACCAGTAATGATGGAACGCGCAGAGCCCGACATCGCGGCCGACATCGCCGAAGGCATGCATGTAGCGCTCGCCGGGAGCGCCCCAGCCCACGAACTCGATCGCCAGCTTGAAGGTGGCCTGCGTGGCGCGGATGAACGCGTCCTCGTCGATCCCCAGCGCCTGGTTGAACATGCGGATCTGGGGGATCGTCGCCTCGCCGACGCCGACGGTGCCGATCTCTTCGGATTCGACGAGCGTGACGGTGAAGCCGGTATCGAGGAAATGGCCCAGGGCGGATGCAGCCATCCAGCCAGCGGTCCCGCCACCAGCCACGACGATGCGCACGGGGCCCGGGGTGCTGGCGCTACCGCTGGTCTCAGTGCTGCTCATCGCAGGCTCCTCGCGTGAGGGTAGAAAGGGGATGCCGGGCGGCCAGGACCGAACGTGGCAGGCGCGGCGGTTCGGGCGCGGCTGACCGACCCGCGATCAGCCTGCCAGTGCTTGGTAGGGGTATCAGGCATCGGGCGAAGGTACCGGGCGGATGGTCTTGCAGCAAGCCATCCGCCCGAACCCCGCATAGGTATTAGAACTTGTAGCTCACGCTGACATAGTACTCGCGGCCGTAACGCTGATAGTCGATCACCTGGCGCACGTCATCGTTCTGATAGGTGATGAACGGACGATCGGTAAGGTTGCGCGCCTGGAACAGGACCGAGAGGCCTTCGAGCGTCGTACCGGGCTGGAAGTCATACCCGATCTGGGCGTCGAGGATGCCTTCCGCCTTCGCCGTGCGGTAGGTCGGGTTGGCCGACAGACCCGCGACTTCGGCGAGGAACTTCGAGCGGTAGCGATACGAAGCACGCGCCTGGATGCCGTGCTTTTCGTAGTAGATCGAAGCGTTGGCCACCCAGTCCGACAGGCCCGGCAACGTGATCGGGTTGCTGTTGTCGCCGAGACGGATCGTGCTGTCGGTATAGGATCCGCTGCCATAGAAGCCGAAGCCGTCAAGCGAAGGCGTGAGCAGCGAGAAGGGCACCGAAACAGTGAGTTCCGCACCCTTCAGCGAGCCGCGACCGTCGTTGAGCGGCTGTGAAACCACGCCGACCGTCGTCGCAAGCTGGTTGCGGATCGCGGCGGGCAACGAGGCCGCCACAGCGGCAAAGTCGAACGGCAGGTTGCGCTGCGGGTTCACGAAATCCGTAAGCCGCTTGTAGTAACCGGCCAGCGACACATAGCCGCCCTTCGGGAAGTAGTGTTCGACCGAGAGGTCCACGTTCGCGGAACGATACGGCCGCAGCTGCGCATTGCCACCGGTCGACTGGAAGAACGGCCGGGTCGGATCGCTCGAGCCGATGTTCTGGAAGTTGAAGTTCAGTTCCTGGTTCACGCGCTCCTGATCGAGACGCGGACGAACCATGCTGAGCGACGCGGCCAGCTTCACGTAAGTCGAGTTGGCGACTTCCAGCGCAAAGTTGGCGCTGGGCAGGATGCGCCAGAACTTGTCACCACCGGTTGCGGGAACCACCAGCACATCGCCGGTCGCCGAGTCGAAGCGCGAGATCGAACCCCTCGAGCTCTGATCGGTATAGACCGCCTGCACACCGATCGAGCCGGTCAGCTTCTTGCCGGCGACATCGCCGTCAAGCTTGATCATGCCGTACGCGGTCCACACCTTTTCGGTGACGGTGTTGTCACGCACCAGCGAAACCGGACGGTTGTCGAAGACCGATGCAAGCGAGTTGTTGACGAGGTAGATCGGATCGAGCGCGAGCATCTGCGGCACGCCGAGGTAGGCAAGCGGCACGGTGCCGATGACGGCTTGGTCCGGGATCGGCGCGAACTGCGGCGTACCGCTGTCCACCGAGCAGTTGCTGCCGGCGCCCTTGGGGCACAGGAAGAACGAGGTGAACGCCGAGACCTTCTTGCGGCGGCTGTAGTTGCCGCCGATCTGCCAGCCCGAGAGCACACCCGCATCGTCGATCTTGCCTTCGAGGTCGGCGCGCAGCGAGATGAGGTCGTCCTTGAACTTCGGACGGTTGAGGAAGCCCGCCTGAACCACGGCACGCGTACCGTTGTAACCCCAGCCACGCGGATCGGTGATGCCGAAGATGTTGCGGTCGGTGTAGTCGAGCGTCGGCACGATGTTGAAGGTGCCGTTGGGATTGGCCGAGATCCTCAGCGTGTCGGACGGGCCGCTCACGGCGTAGCCGGTGCCGGTGTAGGTCTCGAGCAGGTCGTCGGTGCGCTTGGCGAGGCTGTAGGCCGCGTCGACCGTCAGGTTCAGCTTGTCGTTCAGCTTGATCTGGTTGTTCCAGCCCACCGAGAAGTTGTCGGCATCGCGGAAGTTGCGGTCGTTGCGCTGGACGGCATGAACACCCGTGACGGTCGCGGACGTGACGAGGCCGCCATTGACCGTGTAGCCGGGCTGCACGGTCGCGCCCGAACCCCAGGCCGGGGCGATCGGGAATTCGATGCCGCGCAGCAGCTGGGTTTCCTTGAACTTCGAGTAGAGCACGTCGAGGGTCGAGTGGAAGTTGTCGCTCGGCTGGTACTCGAGGGTCGCCACCGCGCCGTAGCGCTGCAGCTTGTTCGACTGCACGTAGGGCTTGGCGCCGCCGAGGAACAGGTTGCCGCCCGCGCTGCCTTCGTTCGGGAAGCCCCAGGCGTTGTAGCGCTCGATCTGCGTCGGCGCGCTGGTCGCCGAAACACCGATCGCGATACCGAAGGTGTCATTGGCGAACTTGTCGACATAGGTCGCCGTGGCGCGGTAGCCGTAGCGGGTACCGTCTGGGTTGAGCTTCTGCTGCTCGTTCAGCTGGCCGCGCAGCTGCAGCGCGATGATGCGGTCCTTCTGCGCCAGCGGGCGCAGCATGCGCAGGTCGACCGTGCCGGCGATACCGGCGGCGACCAGCGACGGGGTCGGGGCCTTGTAGACGACGACGTTCTTGAAGAATTCGGCCGGGTACTGGTCGTACTCCACACCGCGGTTGTCACCCACGGTGACCTGCTCGCGGCCGTTCAGCAGGGTGGTGCCGAAGTCCGGGCCAAGGCCGCGGATCGAGAGGCGCTGGTCGCGGCCCTCGAGGCGCTGCGAGGTCACGCCGGGCAGACGGGCGAGCGAGTCCGCGATCGACACGTCGGGCAGCTTGCCGATGTCTTCGGACGACAGCGCCTCGACGATGGTCGGTGCAACGCGCTTGATCGAGGCCGAGGCGTTGAGCGAGCCGCGGTAGCCGGTCACGACCATCGGCGTATCATCGGCCGTCGTGTTAGTCGATGCCTCAGGAGCGGGTGATGCGGCGGTCTGCGCGAAGGCAGGTGCAGCAAGAGCAGCAGCGGTCAGCGCGATCGCCGAACTGCCAAATGCAAAAAGGGTGTGCTTAGCCATGGAAATCAGATCTCCCCCATGCGGCCGGATCGTGGCCTCGACGTTGTCGGAACACGGTTTTTCCGGGTTCAGTACGCGGCGTTGGGTAGAACCGGAGCGGTTGGATACGAATATGGCATACGTATACCATCGGGATTCCGCGGGCTTGGCGCCTTGAAGTGACACCGAATTGCCACGGTCGATGCATTGAGAATCCACACAAACGCCTCAGTCCTTGGGGGCAATTGCGTCCATGCATTTTCATGCGTAGGGTACCGCCCGTCTGATCGTGGGGAAAAACCACGGCGGCGCGGGAGGAGGTTGCAAGCGATGGGCCGCAGGCCGTCCAACAAGCCGACCAGTTTCGACATCGCCTATCTGGCGGGCGTTTCGCAGCCGACCGTGAGCCGTGCCTTGCGCGGCAGCAAGTCGGTCAGCCTTGCCACGCGCCAGAAGATCGAGGCGATCGCCCGCCAGCTTGGCTACACCGTCGACAAGAACGCCTCGTCCTTGCGCTCGCAGCGTTCGAATACGCTGGCGCTGCTGTTCTTCGAGGATCCGACGCCTGACGAATCCGGCATCAATCCGTTCTTTCTGGCGATGCTCGGCTCAATCACCCGGCATTGCGCCGCGCGCGGGCTGGATCTGCTGATCTCGTTCCAGCGGCTCGATGACGACTGGCACAAGCGCTACCAGGACAGCCACCGGGCCGACGGGCTGATCCTGCTCGGCTACGGCGACTACACGCTCTACGAAAGCCGCCTGCGCCAGCTGGTGCGCAGCGGCGCGCATTTCGTGCGCTGGGGCGCGGTGGAGCCCGATACGATCGGCGCGACGGTAGGCTCGGACAATTTCGGCGCAGGGCGGCTGGCCGGCGAGCATCTGCTGGCGCGCGGACGGCGGAAAATCGCGTTTCTGGGCCAGGCGGACAGCCACTATCCCGAGTTCAAGAACCGCTACGAAGGCCTTGTCCGCGCGGTCGAGACGGCGGGACTGACGCATGATCCGGAACTGGTGGTGCCTGCCATTTCCTCCGAGGAACTGGGTTATCAGGCCGCGAAGAAGCTGCTCGCCGGCGGCAAACCGTTCGATGCGATCTTTGCTGCAAGCGACCTGATCGCCATCGGCGCCATGCGCGCGCTGGGCGAGGTGGGCCTCGGCATTCCGGGCGATGTCGCGGTGGTCGGGTTCGACGATATTCCGGCCGCCAGCCTGACCTCGCCGCCGCTGACGACGGTGATGCAGGACATGCGGCATGCCGGGGTCGCGCTTGTAGAAACGGTCATGGCGCAAGTCGAGGACAAGCCCCGCCCCTCGCCCTTCCTGCCCACGCGGCTGGTCGTGCGCGGCAGCACCGGCGGCTGATCATGCGCAGCATTTTTATGCGCAGCAAATGGATGACATTCGTATGCATTGCTGCCCGCGCTGCGATGCTGGCCTAGGGTTGGCCCGAGAAAACAAGGCAAATGCCTGCGCTTTGCAGCGCATGGGGGAGCTGAAAACCGCGTGACGACCCGCCCAAAACCGCAGCAGTCCTTCTGGGGACTGTGGAACGTGAGCTTCGGCTTCTTCGGCATCCAGCTCGCGTTCGGGCTGCAGAACGCCAATGTCAGCCGGATTTTCCAGTCGCTCGGCAGCAGTGTCGACAATCTCGCATTCCTGTGGATCGCCGGGCCGGTGACAGGCCTCATCGTGCAGCCGCTGATCGGCCACTATTCGGACCGGACCTGGGGCCGGTTCGGGCGGCGGCGGCCCTACTTTGTTGCAGGCGCCGTGCTTTCCGCGCTCGCGCTGCTGGGCCTGCCGCAAGCCGGAGTCCTGCTGCTCGCCGCAGGATTCCTCTGGCTGCTCGATGCCTCGCTCAACGTCGCGATGGAGCCGTTCCGTGCCTTTGTCGGCGACATGACGCCCGACAACCAGCGCGCGCAGGGCTTTGCGCTGCAGACCTGGTTCATCGGCGCTGGTGCGGTGATCGGCAGCGTGCTGCCGGCGGTTTTCGCGCACTTCGGCATTGCCAATACGGCGCCCGAGGGCGTGGTGCCCGATTCCGTGAGGCTCAGCTTCTTCATCGGGGCGGCAGCGATGGTGCTGGCCGTGGCGTGGACAGCCCTTACCGTACGCGAGTACAGCCCCGCAGAAATGGCGGCATTCGGCGGCGAGAACCATGCCGAGCCCGGATCGCAGCCGCTCGTTTATTCCACGCGCGGACCGCTTTGGCTTGCGCTGGGTGCAGTGCTGCTTGCGGTCGTCGGCGAACTGGAACTCGACAAGCAGCTCTATGTGCTGGGCGGCGGGCTCGTGGCGTTCGGTCTTGCCCAGATCGTGCTGCGCGCGCTGCAGGCCAAGGGCGCGCTGGCCGAGATCATGAGCGACCTGGCACAGATGCCCGCGCAGATGCGGCAGCTGGCAGTGGCGCAGTTCTTCACCTGGACCGCGCTGTTCATCCTGTGGATATACACGACGCCGGTGGTGACCAAATATGCATTCGGCGCGACGGATACGACCGGTGCTGCCTACAATGCCGGGGCCGACTGGGTGGGCGTGATGTTCGCCTTCTACAACGGCGTTGCTGCACTGGCCGCGTTCCTGCTGCCGGTACTGGCGAAGCGGATCGGTAATGCGCGCACCCATGCCCTGTGCCTGCTCGGCGGCGGTGTGGGGTTCCTGCTGCTGCTCGTGCTGCGGGACCAGTGGTCGCTCCTGCTGCCGATGATCTTCGTCGGGATCGCTTGGGCTTCGATCCTGGCCATGCCCTATGTGATCCTCACCCGCGTGCTGCCGCCGCACAAGTTCGGCGTCTACATCGGTGTGTTCAACGTGTTCATCGTCGTGCCGCAGCTGATGGTCGCGACGATCATGGGCGGGGTGATCCGCAGTTTCTTCCCCACCGATCCCAAGTGGACCATGCTGGTCGGCGCTGTGGTGATGGCAGCCGCAGCATTCGCGATGCTGCGCGTGCGGGAGGACAAGCCCGTCTAGTACTGGAAGGCGGCTTCGGGCACGGCGCTCATCAGCAGTTCATGGCGCTCGCGCATTCTGTCGCGGAATTCGCCGTGGGTCATGATGTAGAGCCGGTTGGCGAGAATGCCGTCCGCGACGATCTCGCCGACTACTTCGGGATCCATCCAGTCGTCACCCGGCGGACGGTCGAGCAAGGTCGCCTCGCTCAGCGTGAAGCCGCTGCCCTGCCGCAAGTGCGCCGGGCGATTGAGCGCCGCCTCGTGGATATTGGAGCGCACGAAGGCCGGGCACAGCACCGACATCCCGACGCCCTTGCCCGCCAGTTCCTCGCGCATGTTCTCGGACAGGTTGAGCACCGCGGCCTTGCCGGCCGCATAGATCGCGAAGTTGGCCGGCATGCGCACGGCGGCGGCCAACGACGAGACGTTGACGACATGCCCGCCCCGGCCATGCGCGATCATGCGCGGCAGGAAGCTCTGCAACCCGTTGATCACCCCGCCGAGATTGACGCCCAGGCCATAGTCCCAATCGGCATAGCCCGCTTCGAGCACCGGGCCTTCCACACCGACACCGGCATTGTTGACGAGAATGTCCACGCCGCCGAGTTCGATATCCATGCGTTCTGCCACGGCGGCGAAGGCGGCGCGGTCCGTGACGTCGAGCTGAAGCGCCGCAACGCTGCTGGCAAACCCGGCCTCCCGGACTTCACGCAGCGCGTGGTCGATATGGTCGGTACGCAGATCAGCGATCACCACGAAGGCGCCGCGCTTGGCGAGGGCCTTGACCACACCGAAGCCGATCCCGCTGGCCCCGCCGGTGACGAAGGCGCGCTTGTCGTGGAAGGTGCGCATCGCCAAAAAGCCTCCCCTCGCCTCAGCCCCGATAGACCCAGTAACGCGGCCCGAAGCGCGCTTCGAGCTGGGCGAGCTTGGCCTTGTGGATGGCCTGGATCGCGGTCGGTGTGGTCGCTTCGTCGGGCGAGACTTCCTCCAGCTTCACGCTGGTCGGGTCTTCGTAGAGGTGTTCGCCGGCAAGCCGCGCCTTGTCGTCATAGGGCCAGATGAAGGCCTGCCGGCTGGAGACGTGATAGAGCGCGTCCGCCTTGGGCGCATCATAGCCCATGGCGGCAAGGTCGGCGCCCTTCGCCAGCTGGTGGAAGGTGATCTCGTCGCAGATGCCCCAGTCGTTCACGGCGAGGCGGTCGTCCGAATGCCACAGCACGGCTTGCCCGACGCTGTTGTAGAAGCCCTTCACGCCCTCCTTGCCTTCGATCACGGCGGGGTTGGCGCCCCATGTCACGCGGTAGACCGGGTGGTCCACCATCATGTCGCTGGCGGTGATATCGTCATAGAGCCCGGCGCCTTCGAGGTTCACGTGGCGCCAGAAATTGAGCAGGATTGCGCGGTGCAGCGGGTTCGTGGTCGCGTTGAACAGCGCCTCGGTCGGGTTCATGCATTCGAATACCGCGCGTTCGATGGCGTTGGTCGGGATCGTGGTGGCGAGGTTCATCGGGCTGTCCTCTCTCTGTTTATGGCTTCAGGCGCCGGGCTCGATCAGCACCTTGCATTGTTCGGTGCGGCGGCGGAGCGCTTCGAACACGGTGGGGGTCTGGGCGAGCGGAATGGTTTCGGTGATCAGCAGGCGCGGTTCGGCCGCGCCCCGGTCGAGCGCATCCAGCGCCGCCTGGTATTCGTGGGTCGTGAAGAACGCCGAGGTGATCAGGCGGACTTCCTTGGAAAGCATCGCGAAGCTGTTGAAGGTATCGGGCACGGTACACAGGCCGAGGAGCACTATGGCACCGCGTGCGCGGACCTGCTCGACGGCCTGCGCGATGAGGCCGGGCAAACCAACGCATTCGAATACAATGTCCGCCTTGCCGCCCAGCGCGCGTTCCGCAGCGCCCAGCGGATCCTCGCGGTCCGCGATGAAATCATGCGCGCCCATGGCCAGCGCGCGTTCCTGCTGCCAGGTCGCGACATCCTGCACCACGACGCGCCCAGCGCCCATGCGCCGAGCCCAGAACGCGGTCGCGAGGCCGATGGGGCCTGCGCCGAGGATCAGCACCTTGTCACCGATGCGCATGCCCGCCATCGCGACACCGTGGAGCGCCACCGCGAGCGGTTCGATGATCGCGCCATCGGCAAGGCTCGCTGATTTCGGCAGCTTCACGCACTGGTTCGGGCTGGTGAGCGCATATTCGGCATAGCCGCCGCCCTGCAGGCCAAACCTGTCGCACCACGAGACGTTGCCGGCGAGACAGGCCGGACATGTGCCGCAGCCTTTAAGCGGACTGACAGCAACCAGATCGCCCTTGACGAGGCCTTCAACGCTCTTCCCGAGTTCGACCACTTCGCCTGCAAATTCATGGCCAAGGATCGAGCCCGCGCCCTGCCCGTAGGCCGGGTCTTCGGTCATATGGAGATCGGAACCGCAGATGCCGCAGCGACCGACCTTGACCACCACTTCGCCCGCGCCTGGCACCGGATCGGCCACTGTTTCGATGACGAGTGGCTTGTGCAGGCCCTGCATGACGGCGGCGCGCATCGGTTCGGCTCCTCAGTGCGCGGTTTGGCCGCCATCGATGGCGATGGTCGCGCCGTTGATGAAGCTGGCGGCATAGGAGCACAAGTGCAGCACGGTCCCCGCGATTTCCTCCGGTTGCGCGGCGCGGCCGCTGACGTTGCCGGCGAAGAACGCGGCGCGGAAGTTCGGATCGTCGGCCCAGTGCTGCGTCATCGGGGTGACCACGAAGCCCGGTGCGATGGCGTTCACGCGGATGTTCGCTTGCGCGTACTCCACCGCCGCCGCCTTGGTGAGGCCCGAGACCGCGTGCTTCATCGCGCAATAGACGCTCATGTTCGGGTCCGCGATCAGCGCGCCGACCGAGGCGGTGTTGACGATGGCGCCGCCGCCGACTTTCAGGAAATGGCGGATTTCGGCCTGCATCGCGAAGAACACGCCCTTGAAATCGACGTCGATGGCGAGGTTCATCTCCTCCACCGTGACTTCATGGATCGGGCGCTGCGGGGGGAGAACGCCGGCGTTGTTGAACGCCGCATCCATCCGGCCGTAACGCTGGACGCAGGCGGCGACGAGCGCGTCCATCGCGGCAGCGTCGGTCACGTTGGCTTGGCAGAACGAGGCCTCACCGCCCGCCTGCTTGATGATCGCGACGGTTTCCTCGGCGCGCGGGTCGACATCGCCGATGATGACCTTGGCGCCCGCGCCTGCAAAGGCGACGCAAGCAGCCCGTCCTATGCCGGTGGCGCCGCCGGTGACGAGGACAGCCTTGTCGGCAAAGGTCATTCGGTCCATGCGGCCTGCTCCCCCTTGGCGACGCGGGTGGAATTGCCGAGCAGGAAATCGCCGAGCACGTCGACCGCGTCCGGAAAGGCCTTCTTCACGCGGGCGGCAAGGTCTGCGCTGTCCTTCGAGGCGGCGACCAGCTTGGGCCACTCGGCGATATAGCGCCGCGTGAACTCGAGACCCGAGGGATCGTCCGGCAGGCCCGGCTTGTTGTGCCCGGCAACGACGATCTCGGGCTTGAGCGCGATGAAGCTGTCATTGGCCTTGCCCCAGGCGGCGATGGCGGCGGCGTCATGCTCGCCCATCCACAGGAACATCTGGTTGTAGACGAGATCGCCCGGGAAGAGCGCCTTGATCGAAGGGGCCCAGAGCGCGGTGGCATGGACATGGTCGCCCTGCACCGGGCCGAGGACCTTGAGTTCCTTGCCCTCGAGCATGATCGTGTCGCCCTCCAGCGCGGCAGGCGCGGTGGGGTGGCGGGGCGAATTGACGCCGAGCACCGGATACCAGCGCTTCACCTTGTAGGGCAGCGAGCGCCAGATATCGGCGGCGACGACCGGGTGCGCGACGATCTTTGCATCGGGAAAGGCATCCTGCAGCACCTCCATCGCGAAGAAGTGATCGGGATGGTCGTGCGTGATGAAGATCGTGGTGAGGTGCTTGCCGCTGTCGAGCACCATCGCGACGACGCGGTGCGCATCGGCCCGGGTGAACGGCGCATCGACCAGCACCGCATCCTTCTCGCCCTTGATCAGCGCGATATTGGCAAAGAGCGAGCCGCCGCTGGTGCGAAGGCTTTCGACCGTGAGCGGCTTTTCCTGCGCATGCGCGGAGGTCGTCGCAAGCAGCGTGGCGGCCAGCGCCAGAAGCGTTTTCCTGATCATCACAGAATTCCTGACTTTCCGGGGGCGAGGATGTGGTTGGGATCGAGCGCGTGCTTGAGCTTCGCGTTGAAGGCGCGGTTCACCGTGCCGAACTGCTCGGCGACAAGGTCCATGGCGTGGACACCGGTGCGGTAGCTGGCCCAGCCTCGCTCGCCGAAGCCGGTCACGAGCTCGCGGTAGCAATCGTCGGCGCGCTTTTCCTCGGCGGGGTCCGACTTGTCGTAGAGCAGCGCGATGATGTGGTGCAGTTCGCGGCTGCCGATGGCGAAGGCGGCGGTATAGTCGAAACCGTGACGCCCAAGGATCTGCTTGGCGAGCTCGACCTGACCCTGCGTCTCGCTGCCCTTTGCCGGCGCAACGGGGGCGAACCAGGCAAGGCCGCCGCCATTGCCGCGCCAGCGGGCGAGGCCGATCTCATCGAGGTTGAGGCCGCCCTGCATCAGCGTCGCATGGTGGTGGAACCACGGGTTGTCGCCCATTTCGGCTTCGGTCAGCACTTCGCCGTCGATCGCGGCAAAGGCGGCGCGGATGATCTTCTCGCTTTCGGCGATCATCCCCTCGGTGCCGTAGAGCGCGATATAGGTGTTCCACATGCCGAGGTTATTGGCCGTGGCGGACTTGGCGACGGCCTCGTCGGTGATCGGGCCGCTGCCGTCCCACACCTCGCCGCGGCGCTTGAACATGGCGAGCTGGTAAGCGCCGCCCATCATCAGCACCACGTTGGGCACGATGTTGGCGATGCGCAGCGGGCGCATGGCTTCGACGATGCGGGCGACGTCTTCCATCTTCTTGTGGCGGACGACGAAGGGCTTGTAGACCGGTGGCTGCGGCATCAGCCACATGCCCATCTTGGTCACCACGCCGAAGTTCGACTGGGTGAACAGGCCGTCGAGGTAGGGTCCGTAGCCCCACTTGAAGGCCTGCCAGGCGGAGGGGTTCTTGGTCGAGCCCATGCCGGTGCGCAGGATCTCGCCGTCCGCGAGGACGACTTCCATGCCGCATTGGACCATGAAATGCTCGCCATAGGGCGTGTAGCCGACGCCGCGGTCGAGCGTGTTGCCAACGGGGCTGGCGATGGGACCAACCGTCGGCACATCGATCCACAGCGGGATGTTGTTCTCGACCAGATAGTCCTTGAGCTGGCGGTAGGTCACGCCCGGTTCGACCAGCGCCGTGCACAGCTCGGTATCGACCGAGAGGATGCGGTTCATGCGCTTCAAATCGAGCACCATCTGCCCGGGGGCGGCGGTGGTCGTCTGGCCATAGCCCATGTTCTTGCCGGTCGAGACGGGCCAGATCGGCTGGCGGAACTGGTTGGCGATCCTGACGATGGCCTGCACCTGCTCGACATTCTCAGGGCAGACCGCGCCGACGGGGACGTGCTTGCCATAGGGATCGGGCGTGTAGGACTTCTTCCACGGCGAGACGGCTTCGGGATCGGCGAAGACCCATTCCGCGCCGACGACCTTGCGCATCGCAGCGACAGCGCCCGCGAAATCGCGCTTCTTCACGCCGGGGGCGAGGACGGCCTTGGCCTTGGCTCCGGTACCGAGACCGACAGCGGCGGCGCCTGCAGCCGCACCGCCGAGCAGCGAGCGGCGATCGATGTTCGCGGTCATTGGCCTTTTTCCTTGGGGTCAGCGCTGCTCTTTTCGACCCATGCGGCCAGAGCCTTGAGTTCGGCGGGGGAGACTTCGGTGGGGCGGAAGGCGGGCATCGCGTTCTGGCCGTGGCGGACGATGTATTCGACCGCGCTGGCGGGGAGCGCCCTGCCGCGGATCACCGGGCCGACGTTCTTGCCGTGGCAATAGCCGCAGACGGCGCCGTAGACCTGTTCAGGACTGCGCTGGGGCTGCACTTCGCCGAGCTTCTGCGCAGCTTGGGCGGTGCCGGCGAGCGCAAGGCCCGCGGCGAGAATGGCAATTCGCTTCACTGATATTTCCCCAGCATCATGCCGCCGTCGATCACGACGTGGCTTCCGGTCATGTAGTCCGACGCATCGGAGGCAAGCAGCAGCGCCAGCGGCTTTAGCTGGTCGGTTTCCGCCACCGATCCAAGCGGCACGATGGCATCCCATGCCTTGCGCGCGACGGGGTCCTTCTTGAGCCAGCCTCCGCCGATGTTGGTGACGAACGGCCCCGGCGCGATGGCGTTGATGCGGATGCGGAACTCGGCAAGCTCCAGCCCCAGCGCGCGCACCATGTGCAGCACACCCGCCTTGGCCGGCATATAGGGCAGACCGACGATGGGTTCGGTGACGAGGCCCGCGTTGGAGGCGGTGCAGATGATCGAACCACCGCTGCGTCCATTGGCGCGGCCGGGCTGTTTCATCACGCGCACGGCGTTGCTGACGGTGTAGAACACGCCGGAGAGATTGACCGAGATCGACTTGTCCCAGCGATTGGGATCATAGGTATCGACCTGGCCATCCGGGTTGCGGTGGCCGGCAGGGTTCCAGAAACCGGCCCCGGTATCTATGCCAGCATTGGCGAAGGCGATGTCGAGCCCGCCATAGGCCTTGGCGTGGGCATCGAAGGCTGCGGCAACAGCATCGAAATCCGAAACGTCGAGCCGGTCGAACCGCGCTTCGTATCCGGCTTCCTTCAGCCGCGCCGTTTCGCGCTCGGCCCCTTCGCCGTCGATATCGGTCAGCGTGACCATCGCGCCGGCCTCGGCCATGGCCTCGGCATAGGCGAGGCCGATGCCGGATGCCGCGCCGGTGACGAGCGCGGAGCGACCCTTGATGTCGAAGCGGTCCAGAATTGCCATTGTTTGTCTTGTCCTCTCCTGCCTTTGCCGCGCTATTCGGCGGCTTCGGCCTGTCGTTCGCGGTCTATCAGGCGTTGCAGCATGCGCCGTGCGCGGACACCACCGCCGTCGCCGTTCAGGATGATTGGGCGCAATTCCCAGAAGTCGCCCCCCCTCATCAGCCGGTGGCTGTCGCGGATGAGCGGCATGTCTTCCTGCTCGAAGGCATACTCGAGCGCGCCGCGCATGCCCGCGCTGAACTCGGCATCGCCCAGCGCGAAATCGCGCGCGGTCGCCCAGAAGTAGTGCGTGGAATCGGGCGTTTCGGGCGTGAAGGCATGGAGTGAGGGGAGCAGGGTGCAGTCCTCGCGCGGCGTGCCCGGATGTCCGGCACGGAAATCGAAGTAGAGCACGGCGGGGGCGTGCCAGATGACCCAGCCATAGAAATCCTGTTTGACGCCGATGCGGCCGAGCATCCCGCCGATGCCCTCCGAAAGGTAATCGTCAAGGCGGATATATTCGGCGTGGACCGTCTCGCCATCCTGCCAGAACTTGCGTGTCCCTTCGGTGAAGGCCGCCGCCACCAACGCCGGATGGACGAAGTTGGCGTGACTGAGATCGAGGATATTGTCGCTGTAGAGCTCGTAGTGCCCTTCCGCGACAGTCGCCCCGCGCACGGCTTCCCACTTGGGATCGGCGAGCCAGCTGAAGTCCGGGATCAGCGCGGGATCAGCCTTGTCCGCGTCGCCCATCCAGATCCACAGGAGCGCGTGGCGCTCCACCAGCGGATAGACGCCGAGGCGGCTCTCCGGAAGTTGGCCGCCGGGATGCGGGTTATGGACGCAGGCCCCGCTGCCGTCGAAGCGCAGGCCATGATAGGGGCACATCAGCGCGCCATCCACCACCTTGCCCTGCCCCAGCGGCGCCCAGCGGTGCGGGCAGCGGCCCGAAACCGCACTGGCCTTGCCCTCCGCATCCCGAAACAGCGCGACAGGCTCTTCGAGGAAAACACGCTGCTGCGGGGTGTCGCCCAGATCGCTGGCCCAACCCGCCACATACCAGCAATGGCGCAAGTATGTGCCCTGCGGCTCCGGAGCAAGTTTGGGGACCCCCGCAGCGTTCATGTTAGCTCCCCCGTCAGAGATAGAGCTGCTTGTTGATCGGAATGCCGTGCTCCCGGCAGTAGGTCTCGTAGTGGTTCATGAACCACCAGACATCGAGCGTCTCGACGTGATTGCCGTGCTCGTCGAAGAACTCGTTGGCGCCCTGCATGTGGAACAGCGCCTTCATCCCGTTCGGATCGTCGGTGACAAGGGTGTGCGCCGTGCCCGGCGTCTCGGTGATGAATTCGCCCGGGCGGCACACCCAATCATATTCCAGATAGCGGAACGAGCCTTCCAGCCCGATCGCCCAGACGCGGCCGCGGTGCTTGTGCGTGCCGATCACGCCCGGGCCCTTGATCCACAGGATGTTGACATAGACGTTGTCCCGCACGTCGAACGCCAGATGCCGGATCGCGGCATTGTCGCCGAAAGGAACCCACGGGCTTTCGGCTTCGGAGGCGCCGACATAGGTGCCTTCGACACCCTTCGACTTGATCAGCGCCCCGTAAAGCTCCGGCACATCGACGATCTTGTAGGCCCCGGACGGCGGGGCGGTCATGGTTGCCATGGCTGGCGGCCTCTCAGAGATAGAGCTTGGGGTTGATCGGGATGTCGTTTTCCCGGCAGTAGGTCTCGTAGTGGTTGATGAACCACCAGACGTCCGAGGTATCGGCATAGTTGCCGTTCTCGTCGTAGAACTCGATCGGGCCCTGCATCCATCCGAACAGCTTGACGCCTGCGGGATGCTCGGTGACGAGGGTATGGCTTTCGCCCGGCACTTCGAGGATGAGCCCGCCCGGCGAGGCGACCCAGTCGTACTCGAGATAGCGCACGCTGCCTTCGAGGCAGACCATGACGATGGTGCCCCGGTGGAGGTGCGTGCCGATGGTGCCCGGCCCCTTCACCCACAGGATGTTGGAGAAGATGCCTTGCCGCACATCGAAGGCGAGGTGCTTGATCGCGGCATTGTCGCCGAACGGTACCCAGGGGCTGTCGACGTCGGTCTGTGCATCGATGTAGCGGCCGCCGGGGCTCAGCCGCGCGACGAGGTCCTTGTGGGCGAACCCGACATCGACGATTTCCTTCTTCGACGAAGGCGGTGCGGTCATCACGTTCATGGGTGCGCTCCTTTGGCGGATGCCAGTTACCTGATCAGCGTATCGACGTAGTCGGCGCCGATGCCGACGCGGTCGTAATGCTCGCGCGCGTTCTTGATGTAGTCAAACACGTCGAAGTGGCCGATCGTGTTGCCTTCCTCGTCCAGCCACATGAGCGGGCCGGAGACGACGAAGAAGACCTTCATCGGATCCTCGTGTTCATAGCAGACCAGCGTGTGGCTCTCGCCCGGCGTCTCGTAGATGAAGTCGCCTGCGGTCGCGGTCCATTCATGCTCGAGGTAAGCCCACTTGCCGCTGATCGTGTAGGCCCAGATCGGATGCGGGTGATAATGCCGGTTCACGAGGCCCGCCGACTTCGACATGAGCACATCGGCCCACATGTTCTTGGTCGGGCTGATCCAGACGGGCTTGGAGCTCACCGTCTCGCTGATCGGCACCCAGTAGCGCTCGTCGCCCTCGGCGATCTTTGGCATGTAGACTTCGGGAAGCCCGCCTTCCCGGAACACTTTCTCGACCGGCTTGATGCCTTTCCAGAATTCGGAATGGGCGGTTTCAGGCATTTTTCTCTCCCCGGGTGAGAAGGGCGGGCTCCTCACGAAGCCCGCCCTCTCGTTTTTGCGATCAGAACTTCACGCCAAGCCGCGCGTACCATTCACGCGGACGGCTGTAGGTGCCGTAGAACTGGCCACCCGCGATCTGCGCCTGACCGGTCACCAGATAGCGCGTATCGGTAAGGTTGGTCCCGCCGACGGTGATATCCCAGTGCTCGCCCGGCTCCCTGTAGGTGATCGAGCCGTTGAGGATGTCCGTCGCGGCGCGCTGCAGCAGATACGCGCGTTCGGTATCGTTCCACAGCGAAGTCGAGTGGGTGAAGTCCGCGAGGAAGATCAGCTTGCCGCCATTGGCGAACTTCGCCTCGTAGCGCGGGCTGATGTTGAACTTCCACTTCGGCGTCTTGGGCAGCTCGCCGCCGGGGAGCACACCGGCCTGAAACGGGTTGGGCGCAACCTGCGCCGGCCCGAGGACCGAGGTGTACTTGGCATCGAGGTAGCCCACCGAACCCGTAATGGTGAAGCCATCGACCGGCGCCGCGGTCATTTCGACCTCGAAGCCCTTGATCTTGGCATCACCCGCGTTCTGGATGGTCGGCGAGACGCCCTGCTGGAAGTTCAGCTGGATCCCCTTGTAGTCGGTCTGGAAGATCGCCGCGTTGATCTGGAGGCGGCGGTCGAGCAAGGTCGACTTGACACCCAGTTCATACGTGGTCGCCGTTTCCTCGCCGAAGCCCGGCGCGGTGGGCAGCGGGTTGGACAGACGCGTGGTCCAGCCACCGGTCTTGTAGCCCTTCGACCAGCTGGCATAGACCATCGTGTCGTCGTTGGGGTGGAACTGGAGGCCGATCTTCGGCGCGAAGTTGTTGAACTTCTTCTTCTGCGTGCCCGCGACGTAGTAGCGGAGCGGCTGTCCGGCATTCGGGAACCCGGCAGCAATACGGCAAGCGTCGCTGATCGGGTTGATGTTGGCACAGGCCGGCGGGCCCGCGTTGATCCCGGCAAGGAAGTTCAGGATCTTGTAGGTGAGGCCGTTGGCGTCGGACTGGAAGCCTTCGAATTCCTTGTCCTCGTGCGTGTAGCGACCACCCACGGTGATGCCGAACATGTCGTTGAACTTGTAGTCGATCTGCCCGAAGAACGCGTAGTTCTTGGTCGAGAGATCGTTCGGTCCATCGACCTGCAGCAGGCCTTCGGCGAAGGTCACGTAGTCGTGCAGGTTGCCGGCTTCCTTGAAGAAGTAGGCGCCGAGGACGTAGTTGAGCTTCTTGTCCATGGCGTTGCCGAGGAGCTGGAGCTCCTGGCTGAACTGCCACTGATCGGTGGTGAAGCTGGTGTGGAGGAAGTTGAGCGGCGACCCGTCAAGGTCAGTGCCCACGTTCCAGTGCAGCTCGCGGTAGCCGGTGATCGACTTCAGCGCGATATTGTCGCTGAGGTCGTACTGAAGCGTCAGCGAGCCGCCATAGGACTTGAGCTTCGAGTAGTTGTTGCCGTTGGCATAGCTCTTGTCGATGTCGCCGGTCAGGAACCGGTCGTCATAGGGCAGACGGTTGTTGCGCGGATCGGCATCGACATTGACGCCGTAGACGGTCGGGTTGTCGAAGATCGTGTTCAGGCCGCCGATGCCGCCGATATAGGCGAACGCGGGCGGGCCGCCACCGCAATCGGTTGACGAGGCGATGATCGCGCAGTTGTAGGTGCCGGCGAAGACCGCCGGGGTCGTCTTGATCAGCGTATTGGCGATCTGGCTCTGGTCGACGTTGGTGTAGTCGGCCGAAAGCGTTGCGGTGAACGGACCACGGTCGAACTTCAGCTTGCCGCGCAGGTTCCAGTTGTTGTCGCCGCCTTCGGTGCCATAGCCCGCGTTGTTGTAACCGGCGGCCTTGTAGTTGTTGATGCTGGTCGAGGCGAAGTTGGTCGCACCCGGGAACGGAATGCGCTTCAGGTAGCCATTGCGGTTCTTGGTCGAGAAGCTGACCGACGCACCGAGCCCATCGGTGATCGGCAGGTCGACGGTGCCGCGCGTCTGGACGAGGCTGAAGCGGCCGACGGTGACGTCGCCCTTGAAGCTGAATTCCTTGCCTGGATCATGCGTGACGATCGAGATCGCGCCGCCGATGGTGTTGCGGCCGAAGAGCGTACCCTGCGGACCCTTGAGCACTTCGATGCGCTCCACGTCCGGCAGGTCCTGGTTCGCACCGACCGAACGGGCGAGGTAGACACCGTCGAGGTAAATGCCCACGCCCGGATCGATGTTGAAGGCGAAGTCATTGGCGCCGATGCCGCGGATGTAGGCCGAAAGCACCGCGGTCGAGCCCGAGAACGGTGTACCGGCGTCCAGCGTCACGTTCGGCGCAAGGTTCGAAAGCGCCGCGACGCTCGTCACCGCGCGTTCCTGCAGTGCGCCAGCGGTGAATGCCGAGATGGCGATCGGCACGTCCTGCACGTTTTCCGCGCGCTTCTGCGCGGTCACGACGATTTCTGCAATGCCGCCTTCGGGGGCGGCTTCCGCCTGGGCCTGCGGTGCATTTTGCGCGAGGGCCGGAGTGGCCATCGCCGCGGCGAGCACGGCAAGCGATACCGTTGTTCGTCTCATGTTGCTCTCCCTTCAAGAGTGTCACTGCCCGCTTTGCTCACGGACATGCGCACACGAATTCATACTCCGCTTCAGCCCCACCGACTTGCACTGGAGCGCAAGGCGATCAGGACTGAAGCGCAATTCCGGCTATTTGCGGCGCCATTCACGGGGTGAAACGCCAAAGCGCTGGCGGAAGGCGCGCGCGAAATAGGCGCTGTCGTTGAAGCCCAGCTCGAAGGCGACTTCGGTAATGCTGGCTTCCGGCGCGGCTGCGAGCCGCTCGGCTGCGCGCGCGAGGCGGCGTTCGAGGATATAGGCGCTGGGGGTCGTGCCCATTCCGGCGAACAGGTTCTGGATCGTGCGGACCGAGGCACCGCAGGCGGCCGCGAGTCCGAGCGTGCGCAGGCCGGGATCGACCAGCTGTGCCTCGACAATCCCGAGTACCCGACGGCGCAGGGCGCTGTCCGCGGTGGGAGCGGCGGTATCCGGCCTGATCGCGCCGCGCATGGCGAGCGCGACGAGATCGTAGAAGACCTGGCTCACACCTTCCTGCCAGTCAGGATCACTGAAGCCCTGCTGGCTCTGCCGCCAGAGCGAGAGCAGGAAGTCGTGGAATACCCGCGCGCCGGGCGTCTCGCCGCTCATGCGCTGGCGCAGGGCATCGTCGATCCCCGGAAAACGCTCGGCCAGCGGCGCGCGGGGGAACTCGACCACCAGCAGTTCATGGGCGGCCAGATCGATCGCATAGGCCTCGTGCGGCGAACCGATCACGAAGTCGCCCGCGCCTAGCGTCGTTTCGGTGCCGCCCTGCCGGTGCAGGCTGGAGCCACGGCACTGGAGGTGGAGGATCAGCCGTTCGTCCGCCGTATAGCGCGGATCGCGGCCCACGAACGAGGCGGTCGAGCGCGGCCGGATCATCGAAAGATCGCCGACCTGCCACGTCCACATCTCGCCGCTGAAGTCACCACTGGCGCTCTTCACGTAGGTGCCGCTGTAGACCCGGTCGACCAGCTCATTCCAGAACGCGAGCCGTTCGGGCGGGGCAATTCCTTCGGTAGCGAACTTCTGCACTGCGGTCATGGCGGGGGTCCTTTGGCAGTGAAAGTCAGGCGGATGCGCGGCGGGCGACAACGCGCGGGGCGGATTCTACAAGGCCGAGTGCGCAGATCCCGGCAAGGATGCACAGTACCAGCATCAGCCAGAGCGCGGCGGACAGGCCGTATACGTCAGCGAGTGCGCCCGCGAGGAAGGGGCTGAGCACGCCGCCCAGCACTTCGCCGGTGCCCATGACGACGCCGGTGAGCGTCGCGGTCAGGCGCGGATCAACGGACTCGGACGGGATCGTCGCCATGAACATCGGGAACAGGCCGTTGAGCCCCCATCCAAAGAAGAAGATCGCCGCGAGCACCCACGCCGAACCGGTGTAGTAGAGCCCGCCCAGCGGCAGGATCACGCCAAGGAAGGCGAACCCGATCATCACCGGGCGGCGGCCCACCGCGTCCGAAATCGCGGGCACGACGAAGCTGCCGAGCCCCGCCGAAAGGCCGAGTGTCGCCATCAGCCAGCCCATGGTTTCGGGCGCAAAGCCGCGCACGGTGGTGAGGTAGAGCGGCATGAACGCCCAGCACACCACGAGGTAGGAAACGAGCAGCACCGAGATGATCGCGCAAAGCACCACGTTGCGGTGGCGGAAGGCTTCAGAGAGCGGAACCTTGGGCTGCGCTTCGTCATGCGCTTCGGCGGGCGGCTCGCGCAGAGTGAACCAGATCAGGACTGCGGTGATCAGGCCCGGCGCCGCCGCCAGATAGAAGCCTTCGCGCCAGCCATAGGCCGCCGCCACCGGCACGAGCAGCAGCGGCGCGAGGCCTGAGCCAAGCAGGTTCGAACCGAGGTTCTGCGCCACGCCCATGGCAAGGCCGCGCCGTTCGGGCGCCACTTCGCTGACGATCATCGCATGGCTGACCGGCATCACGCCGCCTTCCGCCGCGCCCATCAGCAGGCGCGCGCCGAGCAGCATGAAGAACGAGGACGCCATACCCGAAGCGAACGAGCACAGGCAGAACGCGATCGTCGCCACCACGACAACTGGCTTCTTCGAGCCAAGTTTGTCCGAAATCCGTCCGACCGCGAGGCCTGACAGCGCCCATGTCAGCGACAGGGCCGAACTGAACATGCCGACCTCAGTGTTCGACAAGTGCAGATCCGGCTGCACATAGGGCATCAGGAAATTGAGCGCGTTGCGGTCAAAGAACAGGATGCCGAAATTGAGGCTCAGCAGCCCGACGATCCAGGCCTGATAGCCGCCGCTGGCGCGCTTTGCGGCCCCGCTCACAGGAACGGCCTCACGGGATCGGTCTTGCCATCCCAGTCCTGCGCCGCCTGCCACTGCGCGGTGAAGAATGTGTCCATGCCTTCGGTCGCCGGGATCAGCTCGAGGAAACCCGGCCCCACCGGATCGGCATTGTCGAGATAGGCGACCGAACCGCCGGTCGGCACCGGCGCGCGGAACGCAAGGGTATGCCCGCGCTCCAGATAGCCGGGCAGCGCGGCGTCGACATCTTCGAACGCGATGCCGAAGTGGTGGAAGCCATAGCCGCGCTGCTCGATCGTCTCGCGGTAGACGGACGGGTGATCGTCCAGCGGCTGGATCAGCTCGATCTGCATGTGCCCGGCAAAGCCCATCGCAATCGCGACATCGGCCTGCGACGGTGCGCCGCGATAGACTTGCCCCTCGCCAAGGAAATGCTCGAGCAGATAGAACGGCCCCGCTCCGCAATCGCGCTGGAAATGGGTTATCGCGGCATGGATGTCGGCGACGACAAACGCGGTCTGCACCACGCCCCCGATGCGCTGTCCAAAGCCCAGCACCTGCGGCCCCCTAACCTGCGCCCCCCTAACCTGCGCCATTGCCTTCCTGTCCTCTTCCCTCATGCCCGCCGCTTTTTCCGGTCGGGCAAACAAACGCTAAAGCGTGATCACGACTTTCCCGAACAAGGCGCTCGATGATTGATAGCGATAGGCGTCGAGCGCCTGCTCGATGCCAAACGTGCGGTCGATCACCGGTTTGATGCCATGCACATCGATGAAGCCATGCAGGCGGCTCGCCATCCCGCGCGAACCGACGAAGATGCCGCGGATCGAACCGCCCTTGAACATCAGGCCGTGCGGATTGGTATTGCCCTCGCGCGTCAGTACGCCGATCAGCGCGATCTCGCCGTTGAAGCCGACGGCGGCGATGCTTTGCGCAAGCGTGCCGGCACCGCCAACCTCGACGACATGATCGACACCGCCGCCAGCGAGCTTCGCTGCCGCCGCGCCCCACTCGGGCACTTCGCGGTAGTTGATCGCTTCGTCAGCGCCGAGAGCCCTGACCCGCGCCAGCTTTTCAGCGGACGAGCTGGTCGCGATGACCTTCGCACCTGCCGCCCTGGCAATCTGCAGCGCGAGCAACGAAACGCCGCCGGTGCCGAGAACCAGCACGCTCTCGCCGGCGCGGACCGGGTGTGGGCCTTCCATCAGCGCGTTCCACGCCGTGACACCGGCGCAAGGGAGGCAGGCCGCCTCTTCGAACGACAGGCTTTCGGCCAGCAGCACGACTCCGTGTTCGGGCAGGACGACGAGGTCCTGCAGCATTCCCGCGGCGGGCGGCGCGCCGAGCGCAGGGCCGGCCGCCGGATTGGGCGGGCCATCGAGCCAGTTCTGGAAGAAGGTTCCGGCAACGCGGTCGCCCGGCTTTACCGACGTGACGCCTTCGCCGACCGCCACGACTTCGCCCGCGCCATCGGACAGGGGAACGGTATCCACTGCCACCGTGCCGCCCATGTAGAGGCCTTGCGGGATGATCTGGTCACGGAAGTTCAGCGAACACGCGCGCACCCGCACCAGCACTTCGCCGGGGCCAGCCTGCGGTTCGGGCGCATCGTGCAAAGCCATGTCGTCCAGCGACGACGCGCCTGCCCGGATCACCCACTGCCGCATGCCGATTACCTCCCCTTTGTTCTGGGGGGAGTGTCGCACAGGAAGGCGCCGATTTAATCAGCAACACAAACGGATTTCACATGGTGCAATAAGCCTCAAAGGGCGCCTGATCAGGCGGCATTTCCAGCGATAGGCGCGCTGACCGACTGCGCTGCAACCGCAAGGCCAATCGCCTGCGCCGTCTGCTGCAGCGCATCGAGGTGGCGGTGCATCACCGCTTCGTCGGTCCCGCGCTTGGCCGGCCAGGTGAGGTTGATTGTCGCAATGGGCGCGCCGTTCGCCATGATCGCCACCGCCATCGAGCGCCGCCCGTCACGCAGCACGAGCTGCTTGGAGCGGTCCGGCCAGGGGTGCAGCGGCTCACGCAGCGCATAGCCGCGCTCGCGGGTTTCCTTGAGGATCGCGCGCAGGTCTTCCTCGCTGCCGGGCGCCGCATCCTTCGGCCGCAGCCGCGCGATGATCGCCTCGCGCTCCTGCTCGTCACATGCTGCGAGATAGGCGCGGCCAGTGGCGGTATGGATGTAGGAAAGCTTGACGCCGACGGGTCCGAGAATGGCGGAATCGAGCCGGAACAGCGGGCTGTTGGTCTCCAGAATCTCCATGTGATCAAGGCGCGGAACGCCCAGCACCGACGGCCATGCCACCTTGGTCGAGAGCGCTTTCATGTAGGGCGAAGCGATCTCGGCGATATGCTCGACCGCGCTGCCGGTGCCGCGCGCTGCCGGGCCGAGATGCGGCAGATAGGCGCCATCGGCAAGGCGCTGCCAGATCAGCCCCTTGCGCCCCAAGGTCAGCAGCATGCGCAGCAATGTCGCCTTGGGCAGCTTCAGCGCCTGATGCAGTTCATGGAGGCTGACCGCGCGGCGCGCCTGCACCTCGATCAGCACGTCGAGCCCCCGCTCCAGCGCGCGGACGGTCTTCACCTTGCGTTCCAGCATCATCTCTTCCCGGTGCTTCTCTTTCGCTTGACGGCGCCAACCGGCACGCCCGCGTGTTTCACCTTATGCAACGCGCACATTGCATACCGGGATGCAAAGTCAATCGCGATGTCGCACTCTTGGAGCAGGGAGAGCGAGGGACAACCATGGCTGATACGACCAAGCCGAGCGTCATGCTCATCGTGACGCAGGACACCAAGGAAGAGGAAGCGCGCTTCGTTCGCGCCACACTGGAAGCGGCGGGTGTGCGCGTGGTGCATCTCGATCCCAGCGTGCGACGGACCGTCGGCGGGGCGGAAATCTCGCCCGAGGACGTCGCAGCGGCGGCCGGCATGACCATCGAGCAGGTCCGCGCGCTCGGCCACGAGGGCAAGTGCCAGGACGCGATGATCCGCGGTTCAATCGCAGCAGCGCACGCGTGGAACGCCAGGGACCCGATCTCCGGCATCCTCGCGGTCGGCGGCTCGATGGGTTCGGCGCTCGCCGGTGCGCTCATGCAGAGCTTCCCCTATGGCCTGCCGCGCATGATCGTCTCGACCATGGCCTCCGGTTTCACCAAGCCCTACATGGGCGTGCAGGACATCGCGATGATGAACGCGGTGACCGACATTTCCGGGCTCAACTCGATCAGCCGCGACGTATTCCGCAACGCCGCCAACGCTGTCGCGGGCATGGCCAGGGGTTATGACCCGAAGGCCGCCGCGGAGAAGCCGCTGGTCCTCATCACCACGCTCGGTACCACCGAAGCGAGCGTGAAGCGCATCCGCGAGGCGCTGGAAAGCGATGGCTGCGAGGTCATGGTGTTCCACTCATCCGGCGCGGGCGGACCGACGCTCGATGGGCTTGCTGCGGGCAAGGATGTCGCGCTCGTGCTCGATCTTTCGCAGACCGAGATCATCGACCATATCTTCGGCGGCCTTGCCGATACCGGCCCGGATCGCGGCCGCCCCGCGCTCCTTAAGGGCGTCCCGACGATCCTCGCGCCGGGCAATGCGGACTTCATCATCGGCGGCCCCATCGAGGTCTCCCGCGCGCAGTTCCCCGGGCGGCGCTATCACGAGCACAATCCGCAGCTGACGGCGGTGCGCACGACTTTCGAGGATCTCAAGAAGCTCGCCGACCATCTCGCCGCCAATGTGCGCGATGCCAAGGGGCCGGTGCGGGTGTTCACCCCGCTCCACGGCTTCTCGAACCACGACAGCCCCGCCGGGCACCTGATGGACCCGAGCGTGCCGCCGCCGTTTGCCGAATACCTGCGCGCGGTCATGCCCGCGCATGTGCCGGTCACCGCCGTCGATGCGCACTTCAACGACACTGCCTTCTCGGACGCGATCATCGCCGCCTCGCGCGAGATGCTGGCCGCGGCCAGGGCCTGAACGGAACCGATCATGAGCGACGATCTGCCGCTGACTGCCGAAGACATCGCCGAAATCGCAGCGATCATCGAGGCCTCACCCTACCGCGAACTGGATCTATCGACCCGCCGCTTCCGCCTCCGGCTCGCACGCGGTGACGGCGCGGAAACAGGCCTGACGCAGGAATGGCAATGGGCCGGCAGCGCGCCCGAAGCGGCTGCTGCGGCAGATGACGAGCACAGCGCCGACCCCGACGCCGTCGCGGCACCGCTGCCCGGCACGTTCTACCATGCCCCGCAGCCGGGGGCGCCGCCGTTCGTGGCTGTAGGCGATGAAGTTGGTCCGGAAACCGTCGTCGGTATTGTCGAGACGATGAAGCTGATGAACCCGGTTCACGCTGGCCGCGCAGGCAAGGTTGCGGAAGTCCTTGTGCCCAATGCGACGATGGTCGCCAAGGGCCAGCCCCTGATCCGGCTGTCATGAGTGGGATGGCCTGACCCCATGATCCGCCGACTGTTCATAGCCAATCGCGGCGAAATCGCGCTGCGCGTCATCCGCACGGCCAAGGCCATGGGGATCACCACGGTCCTCGGCGTCTCGAGCGCCGACGCCGCCTCGCTCCCCGCGCTCATGGCGGACGAGACCGTGCTCCTCGGCCCCGGTCCCTCCTCGCAAAGCTACCTTGCCATCGACAAGGTCGTCGCCGCGATGGTTGCCGCGAAATGCGACGCCGTACATCCCGGCTATGGTTTCCTCTCCGAGAACGCGGCGTTCGCGAAAGCCGTCGCAGAGGCAGGCATCCGCTTCGTCGGCCCCGACATCAAGACGCTGGAAGGCATGGGCGACAAGCTCGCCGCGCGCGCGCTCGCATTGGAAGCAGGCCTTCCCGTTCTCCCGGGCGGCGAGGCGGCGACGCGCGAGGCCATCCACGCACGCGCTGCGGAAACCGGCTATCCGCTCCTCCTCAAGGCCGTGGCCGGCGGCGGTGGCAAGGGCATGCGCCGCGTCGACCGCGCCGAAGACCTCGACAGTGCACTCGATATGGCGCAGGCCGAAGCGCAGGCCGCGTTCGGCAACAATGCCGTCTATGTCGAGCGCTTCGTCGCCAAGGGCCGCCATGTCGAAGTGCAACTGCTTGGCGACGGCACCCATGCCATCCACCTCGGCACGCGCGATTGCTCGATCCAGCGGCGGTTCCAGAAACTCGTCGAAGAGGCGCCTGCTCCTGCCATGCCCGAGGAAGCGCGCGCGGGAATCGAAAATGCTGCGGTCCGCCTCGCGCAGCATATCGGCTATCGCGGCGCAGGAACGGCGGAGTTCCTCGTCGATGCGACCGACTTCTCGTTCTACTTCCTTGAGCTCAATGCCCGCATCCAGGTCGAGCATCCGGTCACCGAAGCGATCACCGGCGTCGATCTGGTCGAGCAGCAATTGCTGGTCGCATCGGGCAAGGCGCTCAAGCTTGCGCAGGCGATGGTGCGCCCCGTCGGCCACGCCATCGAAGTGCGCATCAACGCCGAGGATCCGGAGGCGGATTTCCGCCCCGCTCCGGGCCGCATCGCCCGCGCCGCCTGGCCAGCTGGCCCCGGCATCCGCGTCGACACGCATATCGCGGCGGGCGGCGAAGTGCCCCCCTTCTACGATTCCCTGCTCGGCAAGCTCATCGTCCACGGCGCCACCCGCGAGGAAGCGGTCGCGCGCCTGCAGGCGGCGCTCGCGCGCATTGCTATCGAAGGCGTGCCGACCACTGCCGGGCTCCATGCCCGCATCGCCGCCGATCCGCGCTTTGCAGCTGGCGGCGTCGACACCGGATTTCTTACGGGACTTGCATCATGACGACGCTCAAGCTGGTCGATGTGACCATGCGCGATGGCAACCAGAGCCTCTGGGGCGCCACCGGGCTCAACACCGCGCATATGCTGCAGGCGGCTGCGCTGACTGAAGCGTGCGGTTTTCGCGCCATCGACTTCACCTCGTCGAGCCACATGGCGGTCGCAGTGCGCTACTTCCAGAACAACCCGTGGGAACGCCTGCGCCGCATGTCGGCCGCGATGCCGACGACGCCGCTGCAGTTCATCACCACCGGGCTGCGCTTCATCGCCTGGCAGCAGGCGGACCCGGAGTTCATGCGCCTCGTCTACCGCGCGCTACAGGCAAACGGCGTGGGCCGGTTCGTGCTGCTCGATCCGATGCACGAGGTGCCCGCGGTGATTGAAGCCGCGCGGCTGGTGAAGGAAGAGGGCGACGCGGAGGTGATGTGCGCGCTCACCTACACCCTGTCCGAATTCCACACCGACCAGTTCTACGCCGATTTCGCCCGCGCCGTCGGCCAGAGCCCGGATATCGACCTGTTCTATATCAAGGACCCGTCAGGCCTGCTCTCGGTGGACCGCGTGCGCACCTTGGTGCCCGCCGTGAAGGCCGCGATCGGCAACCGCCCGCTCGAAATCCATGCCCATACCACCATCGGTCAAGGCATGCTTTCCAGCCTCGAAGCGGCCAAGCTCGGCATTTCGGCAATCCATGTCGGCATCGGCGCGGCGGGCGATGGTTCCTCGCTGCCCGAGGCCAACCGCATGCTCGCCAATCTGGACGAAGCGGACCACATGGTCGAGATCGACCGGGCGGCGCTGGCGAAACTCACATCCTACTGGAACCGACTCGCGCTCGCGGAGAACCTGCCGTTCGGACAGCCACAGAACTTCGACGCGAGCTTCCTGCGCCACCAGATCGCGGGCGGCGTGATGACGACGACCGCGCGCCAGCTCGGCGAATTGGGCCTCTCGGACCGGCTTCCCGCCGTGATCGCCGAGACCGAGCAGGTCCGCGCCGAGCTCGGCTATCCGATCATGGTCACGCCGTTCCCGCAGATGGTCATGAGCCAGGCGCTGTTCAACGTGATCGGCGAGCGCCGCTATGCGCAGGTTTCCGATCAGGTGATCCGCTACTGTCTTGGCAAGTTCGGCAAGCCCACCTCGCCCATCGACAAGCATGTGCTTGCGGCAATCATGGACCGTCCGCGCGCGCGGGAGTTGGAGAACGAGCCCACTTTCCCGGCACTCGGCGACCTGCGCAAGCAGTTCGGCCACCACCTGCCGGATGAGGAATTCCTGCTGCGCGCGGTGATCCCGCCCGAGCAGGTCGACGCGATGCTGGCGGCAGGCCCCTCGCGCGCCACGTACACCCCCGAAGCCGCTCCGGTGATCGCGCTGCTAAGGAAGCTCGCGGCCAAGCCCACCGCGCGCGACCTTGTCATCGAACGCGGCTCGTTCCGCCTCGCCCTTCATGCCGGAGCCGGTTTGTGAGCATTTCGCCCGACTACGCCGCGCGGCTCAAGGACGCCGCCGGTTTCATCTTCGACATGGACGGTACGATTGCGCTGGGCGACGCGCAGAGCGGCGGCCACAATGCCCTGCCCCACGCCATCGCGCTGCTCGAAGCCCTGAAGGCGCGCGGAACGCCCTTCGTGGTCTTCACCAATGGCACCGCCAAACCGCCCGCCGCCTATGCCGCCTCGCTGCGCAAGGCCGGGTTTCCTGTGGAGGACGCGCAGATGCTGACGCCGTCCTCGTCGGCTGCGGACTGGCTCAAGCGCACCGGCTTCAGCAAAGTCCGCGTGCTCGGGAACCCCGGCTGCCGCGCGCCGCTCGACGATATCGGCCTCGATGTCGTCGGGCCTTCGGACGAAGCCGAGGGCGTGGAAGCGGTCTACACCGGCTGGTTTCGCGAGTTCGATTTTCCCGCGCTCGAAGCTGCCTGCGATTCCCTCTGGAAGGGCGCGAAGCTGCTCACCGCCAGCAACGTACCCTTTTTCGCCACCGCCAATGGCCGTGCCATCGGTGCCAGCTATCCGATCAACGCGATGCTGACCGCCATGACCGGCAAGCGCCCGCGCATCCTCGGCAAGCCCTCGCGCGTTGCCTTCGATACGGCGCGGCTGCTCATGTGCCTGCCTAGGAGCGCGGCAAAGCAGATGGTCGTGGTCGGCGATGACCCCGCGCTCGAAATGCGCATGGCCAACGCTGTGGGCGCACTCTCGGTCGGCATGGCGACGGGGATCATGGCCAAGGGCGCGGAGCTTCCCGAGAAGGACCGGCCGGCCGTGCTGCTCGACAGCCTGCAGCCGCTGCTGGATATTCTCTAACGGCGCTTCGCCGTCGGCGCGTGGAAATCGGGCGGCTTGCCTGAAACCCACGCGACGAACTTCGCGATCACCGGATCAGCCCGCAGCGCATGTGGATCGGCGCCGATCCGCGCCAGCTCACCATTGCTGAACTGCGCATGCAGCGTGCGGTGGCAGATGGGATGGACCGCGACCGTCTCGCGCCCGCCCCGGCTTTTGGGCACGGGGTGGTGCCATTCGACCTTGCGCGCGAGCGGCCGCTCGCAGAGCCAGCAGGCCTCCGCCATGCCTACTCGGTGCCCTGCGGCTCGTCCGTCACGCGCCCTGCCCGCCACAGGTAAAGCCCGGCGCCGACAATGATCGCTGCGCCCAGCAGCGCCGTCGCGTCAGGCGTTTCGCGGAACAGCAGCCAGCCATAGAAGCCGGCCATGATCAGCTGGAAATAGGTCATTGGCGCCACGGTCGCAGCACCTGCGCGCGAGGTTGCCATGTAGATCAAGGCATGGGCACTGCTGCCCGTCACGGCGATCATCGCGCTCTTGGCGACGACGCTCATCGGCGGTGCGCCGACGTGCAGGATCGCGATGCCGCTGAAATGGCCGATGAGGGTGAAAGCAATCAGGAACAAGGTCGCGAAGATCGCCACGTTCACTTGCATCGACAGCGCCGAGCCCTGCCCCAGCACCGCGCGGTTGCCGATGATCAGCAGCGACATGCCCATTGCTGCCAGCAGCGGGAGCACGGCGGCAGGGCCGATCACCACGAAATTCGGCCGCAGCACGGTCAGCACGCCGATGAACGCGACAATGCTGGCAATCCAGGTCTCGCGTCGCATCGGTTCGCCGATCAGCGCGGCGGCGAGCAGGGCGGTGACCATCGGGCTGGTAAAGGAAATCGCGGTCGCCTCGGCAATCGGCATGATCTGCACGGCGGTGAAGAACGTCGTAGCCGAGAACGCGACACCGAACCCGCGCGCGGCGTGCCAGCCTACCTTGGTCATGCCAAATCCGGCCCAGCCCTCGCGCCAGAGCAGGATCGCACCGAGACCCAGCGTGCCGAACACATAGCGCAGCGCCGCAATGGCGGGGCCCGGCCACATCCCGGCCATCGACTTGACCAGCGTGTCACCCGTCGAGAGGAATGCGAAACCGCCCAAGGCCAGCAGCAGTGCCGTCGCTTCGCTGCGCTTTTCTGCCAAGTATCTCAAGCCCCCGGTTGCGGCGCAGACGGTTGTGCGCGGCAGGCGGGCTTGTCAACGCAGCATTATGAGCAGTTTCAATTTGCCGGCTCGAGTTCGCGGAACACGAGGGTCTGCATGGCGAAGTAGACCCCTGCGGCGAGGAAGGGCACGAGGATCGCCTGCCCGACGAGCGGCGTGAAACCCGCCCGCGCCAGCAGTTCGAGCGCGACCGAATTGATCACGCATTGCCCGGCATAGACGCCCAGGAAGCGGGGCAACAGGCCGAGCTCGCTGCGTGCAAAGACGAGGTGGCCGATGGAGCGGAAATTGAACAGCGCACCCAGCGCCGTCATGCCCACCACAGCCCAGAACTTGGGAGCACCGGCGAGGATGAAGACGGCGAACAGCAGGTAGCCGAAGGCCGTGTTGAGCACGCCGACCAGAATGAAGCGAAGCCAGCGGGGAAGCCTTCCGAACATGAACATCACCCTTGGCCGAACACGGCAAATTATCCGTTAAAGGTTCCCCGGCTAGACTGGCAAGGCCAAAGGGGTTGCGTTAGCCAGCGGGGATGTACGGGTCGATGTCAGGCGCAATCGCCATGCCGCATACGCAGGCCGACCGGGCAGTCGGTGGCGGCACCATTCTCGCGCTGATCGCGGCGTGGCTCGCCTGTGATCAACTGCTCCTGCTTGCCTATCTTGGCCTTGGCTCGCCGGTGCTGGTCGTCCCGGGACTGGTCGGTGCAATCTGGCTCACCGTGCTGATCCGGCGCGGCGCGGCGGCGCTCGGCTCCATCCCCCTCACCCGGCTCGCGCTGTGCCTGCTCGCCGCGCTTGTCGTGCTCGTGCTCGGCGGCGAAGGGCGGCTGTTCTACGCCAATATCGACTGGCAGGTGCGCGACGCGGTGCTGCGCGACATGGCGGTCAATCGCTGGCCCTTCGCCTATGTGGTGGGCGGCACCCCGACCCTGCTGCGCGCGCCCATCGGCATGTACCTCCTCCCCGCATTGGCGTGGAAGGCCGGCGGCGCCGCGTTCGGGACAGCGGTGCTCGTCGCGCAGAACACGATCCTGATCGGCAGCCTGCTTGCGCTCGGCTCTGTGCTGTTCGAGACCGCGCGCGCTCGGGTGCTGGCCTTGCTCACATTACTTGCATTCGGCGGGCTCGACATTGTCGGCCAGGCGATCAGCCGTCTGCCGATGACGGACCACCTCGAAAGCTGGGACCCGGGCCTGCAGTTCACTTCGATGCTCACGCTCGCGTTCTGGGTACCGCAGCATGCCTTTGCCGGGTGGCTGGCGGGGCTGACGTACTTGTTGAACCGGACGGGCCGAATCCGCTTGGGCACGTTCCTCGCGCTGATCCCGCTGACGGCCTTGTGGTCACCGCTCGCGCTGATCGGTGCGCTGCCTTGGGCTGCGTCTGCCGGTCTCGCCACCCTGTTCGCGCGCCGCCTCAGTCTGGCTGACGTGCTCATCCCCGCCCTTGCCACAGCGCTGGTGCTTCCGGGCCTCGCCTTCCTCGCCGCAGCCGGGGATGACGTGGGCCTTCGCGCATATCCCGTTGTTCCGGTGCTCTACGCGCTATGCATCGTGGTGGAAGTCCTGCCGTGGGTTATCCCGGCCTTCGCACTCCACAAGTGCTCGCCGTTCGGCCTATCCGCGCCGCTCCTCGCTGCGGCGGTGCTGGTGATCGTCCCCTTCATCCAGATCGGCTGGTCGATCGACTTCATGATGCGCGCGGCGATCCCGGCACAGACCGTGCTCGGCATCGTGATGGCCGACCATCTCGTCCGCACCACCCGCTGGCTCACGCCCGGCTGGCACTGGTTCATCGCCGCGATGCTCGCCCTTGCCTCGGTCACCGGCCTGCACGAAGTCCGCCGCGCGCTAACTCTTCCAGCGGTCGGCGGCGGCACCTGCACCTTCTTCAAGGCGTGGGATCAGGAATTCGCTCACTACCCGAAGAACAGCTACCTCGCGCCCCTGCCAAAGACACCGCGCTGGCTCGTCGGCAAGGATCTGACGCTTGTACCGATCAGGGAACCGGCGCGCTGCTGGGACCGCGAATGGATCAGTCCAAGCGGCGCCTAGGCCTTGCGCGAAACCACCGCGAACAACGACAGCCCGATCGGCATGTCGACCTTGCCGAGGATATGCCGCTCCAGCCCGAACACCTTTTCCAGCGCCCCGTTCAGCAGTTTGCCCGGAATGGCATCGAGCGGCGCATGACGGCCGGTGAGCCGCTGGGCCTGTCGCTGCACCCAGGCAATCGGAAACAGCAGGCTGTTGAAATAGCCGATCCGCTCGACCTTCAGCCCCGCTTTAGCGATGCACTGCTCCAGCGAGCGCCGCGTATAGCGCCGGTGGTGATGGTGGATGACGTCATGCTCGGACCACAGCGAGGGCACCGCCGGTACCGTCAACAGCAGCTTGCCATCATCGCGCAGCAGGCCGCCAAGCCGCTGGAGGGAGGCCTCGTCCTCTTCGATATGCTCCAGCACATCGAGCAGCGCGATCAGGTCATAACTGCCATCGGGCCGCGCCACCTGATCGGGCAGCGCGCCGAAATCGATCTCCGCCACCTGCTTCGCCGCCGCCTTGGCGCGCGCGGTCGGATCATATTCGAACGCATCAAGCTTCCCGTACCGCGCCAGCAGCGCCAGATTGCCGCCCGTGCCGCACCCGGCCTCGAGCACCTTGGCACCCGCTGGCGGACGGACGAACCGTTCGATCAGGCTGGCAATGATGCGGCGACGAGCGACAAACCACCAGTGCTTGTCCTCGACTGCGCTCATGCTCTCATACGCTGTGGGGTCCACGCCTTGTCCTCATGTACTGTGGTCGAAGGACCGGGATTGCCACCGGTCCCTGCGGAATCGCTTTCGCCCTCGACGATATAGAGCGGCCGCTGGCGCACTTCCTTGGCGATGCGGCCGACATATTCGCCCAGAATGCCAATGCTGAGCAGCTGGATGCCGCCGAGCATCAGCACGCTTACCATGATCGACGCATAACCGGGCACGTCGACCCCGGTGCTGAGCGTATGGAAGATCAGAAACCCCGCATAGGCGAACGCGATCAGCGCGGTCACCCCGCCGATGTACGTCCAGATGCGCAGCGGCGCGGTTGTCGAGGCGGTGATGCCGTCGATGGCGAGGCCCCAGAGGCGGCGGAAACGCCACTTGGTCTCCCCGGCCGCCCTCGTTGCACGCGAGTAATCGACTGTCGCGACCTTGAAGCCGACCCACGCGAACAGGCCCTTGTTGAACCGCGCCGTCTCACCGAGGCTGTTGACCGCATCGACCACCGTCCGGTCTAGCAGGCGGAAATCGCCCACGTTTTCCGGGATCGGCGTTTCCGAGACCATGTTGATCGCGCGGTAGAAGCCGTTGGCCGTCAGGCGCTTGAAGCGGCCATCGGTCGAACGGTCGACCCGGCGCGCATTGACCACCTTGGCACCCGCCAGCCATTCGCGCACCAATTGCGGCAGCACTTCGGGCGGATCCTGCAGATCGACGTCCATCGGCACGACCGCATCGCCCCGCGCACGGCGCAGACCGGCCGCCAGCGCCGCTTCCTTGCCGAAATTGCGCGACAGACGCACGTAGCGGATCATCGGATCGCGCGCCGCCAGTTCCTTTAGGATTTCAGGCGTCCGGTCCGTGCTGCCATCATCCACGAACAGCAGTTCGGCCTGCGCGCCCGGCCCGATTGCCGCGAGCGCGCGCATCAGATGCGGCTGGATTGCCTCGACGAAGGTGTCGATGCTGTCCTCTTCATTGAGCACGGGGATGATGATGGAAAGGTGCATCGGATCGTCGTCTCCGCGTTCAGTTCTATGCAACTGTAGTTAATCATTGGTAACCTGCCCAGCCTTGGCCGTCGCCAAAAACGCCATAATCCGGGCAATTCGCGGCCCCGGCGCGGTGATTTAGATTTCCTGAAGGTTTCGGCGCTATTCACCACGCATCGGAAGGTCGTGCTGACCATTGTCAGTCCACACATCTCCGTCACGAGAACAGGGAAATCTGCATGAGCGCATTTGGCCGCAAGTCCGGAGTCAGCGGGGGAAGCACTGCGATGCGTCCGTCGTTCGGCGTGGCGCGTCCGATGAAGGCGGGCGAAGGTTCGGCCGCGCCGGTTCCGATGCCGATGGGCGGCGAGCAGTTCCCGCCGCTGCCGAACATGGATGTCGCCGATGCCGGCGGCAAGGACAAGAACGACGCGATGACGCGTCTGGCTGACCGCATAAACGGCATCAACGAGCCAAACTATCAGGCGGAAGGCTTTGAAGCCTCGGTCCACAAGATCAAGGAACAGGTGCTCCCGCGCCTGCTCGAACGCGTCGATCCCGAAGCGGCCGCCACGCTGACCAAGGAAGAGCTTTCCGAGGAATTCCGCCCGATCATCATGGAAGTGCTGGCCGAGCTCAAGGTCACGCTCAACCGGCGCGAACAGTTCGCGCTGGAAAAG
Organism: Novosphingobium sp. AAP93; assembly: GCF_001296055.1. Taxonomy (NCBI): domain Bacteria; kingdom Pseudomonadati; phylum Pseudomonadota; class Alphaproteobacteria; order Sphingomonadales; family Sphingomonadaceae; genus Novosphingobium; species Novosphingobium sp. AAP93. The sequence continues at coordinate 1,141 of NZ_LJHZ01000002.1, read as the reverse complement.
GTGCTGATCGACGAGCTGCTCGGCTTCGGCCCGCTCGAGGAACTGCTCAACGATCCCGAAATCTCCGATATCATGGTCAATGGCCCCGAGCAGACCTACATCGAAAAGAAGGGTCGCCTCGTCATCGCGCCGATCCGGTTCCGCGATGAAAGCCACTTGTTCCAGATCGCCCAGCGCATCGTGAACCAGGTTGGCCGCCGCGTCGACCAGACCACCCCGCTCGCCGACGCCCGCCTCAAGGACGGCAGCCGCGTCAACGTCATCGTCCCGCCGCTCTCGCTGCGCGGCACCGCGATCTCGATTCGCAAGTTCTCCGAGAAGCCGATCACGCTCGACATGCTGCGCGATTTCGGTTCGATGTCGGACAAGATGTGCACCGCGCTCAAGATCGCAGGCGCCTGCCGCATGAACATCGTCATCTCGGGCGGTACGGGTTCGGGCAAGACGACCATGCTCAACGCCCTCTCGAAGATGATCGACCCGGGCGAACGCGTGCTGACCATCGAAGACGCGGCCGAACTTCGCCTCCAGCAGCCGCACTGGCTGCCGCTCGAAACCCGCCCGCCGAACCTTGAAGGCCAGGGCGCGATCACCATCGGCGACCTTGTGAAGAACGCTCTGCGTATGCGTCCTGACCGCATCATCCTGGGCGAAATTCGCGGCGCTGAGTGCTTCGACCTGCTCGCGGCGATGAACACCGGCCACGACGGCTCGATGTGTACGCTCCACGCCAACAGCCCGCGTGAATGCCTTGGCCGTATGGAAAACATGATCCTGATGGGCGACATCAAGATCCCCAAGGAAGCCATCAGCCGCCAGATCGCCGAATCGGTCGATCTCATCGTGCAGGTGAAGCGCCTGCGCGACGGTTCGCGCCGCACCACCAACATCACCGAAGTGATCGGGATGGAAGGCGATGTGATCGTGACGCAGGAACTGTTCAAGTTCGAGTATCTCGACGAGAACGAGGACGGCAAGATCATCGGCGAATTCCGCCCCTCGGGCCTGCGCCCCTACACGCTCGAAAAGGCGCGCCAGTTCGGGTTCGACCAGGCGTACCTCGAGGCCTGCCTCTGATAGTGCCTCTGATCTAATCACTTGATCGGCATGCCCCCTGCCCTATGGCGGGAGGCATGCCGAC